>NZ_JBEYFP010000841.1:0-2460 GCF_040634455.1 Kitasatospora sp. NPDC007106 | reverse complement strand
AGCGGCTCGCGGCGAGCCTGGTGCTGGCCGGCCGCCAGGCGGGCGCCTCGGAGGACGTCTGCCGGCAGGCCGCGTTCCACGCCTCCTCCTCGTACCGCAAGACGGTGCGCAAGCTGGCGAAGCTGCCCGCGCTGGACGCCTGGAACGCGATCGCCGACGAGCACCTCGTCGCCTTCGCCGAGGCGCACGACCTCGCCGGGGTGCTGGAGGCGGTGGCGGAGAAGGCGCTGCGCAACACCAGTGCGCGCTTCGCGGCGAAGTCGACGGTCCGTCAGGACGACGGCGGCTGGCGGTTCGCCCCGGCGCCGCCGGTGCTCAGCCGGGTGCCGGAGGCCGAGACCGCCGAGGTGGCGGGCTCGCTGGCCGCCTACCTGTCGACCGTGGCACCGGAGATGCAGCCGCTGCTGAGCCGCTACAGCGTGCAGGACGTGGCGTTCCGGATCGTCGGCACCGGCAGTGTCGGCACCCGGGCGTACGTGGTGCTGCTGGTCGACCAGCGCGAGCAGCCGCTGGTGCTGCAGGTGAAGGAGGCACGGCCCTCGGTGCTGCTGCCGCACCTGGCCCGGGCCGGCTTCGCCGTCTCCGGCCTGCCGGTGCACGAGGGCCAGCGGGTGGTGCTCGGCCAGCGCCGCATCCAGGTGGTCAGCGACGTGCTGATGGGCTGGACGACCGTCGACGGACTCCCGTACCAGGTGCGGCAGTTCCGCAACCGCAAGGGCAGCGTCGACCCGGCCGCGCTGCGCCCCGACCAGCTGGACGACTACGGCCGGCTGACCGGCGCGCTGCTCGCCCGGGCGCACACCCACACCGCGGACGCGGCCCTGCTCGCCGGGTACTGCGGCAAGAGCGAGGAGCTGGACGTGGCGATGGCGGACTTCGCCGTCGCGTACGCGGACCGCAGCGAGGCCGACCACGCCGAGCTGCTGGCCGCCGTCCGGTCCGGCCGGCTGCCCGCGGAGACCGGTATCTGAGACGGCGTCGGCCATCGGCGGACTCCGGTCCACCGATGGCCGATTCGCGTCCTTCCGGCGCGTGCGACGTACCCGTACGGTCGGGTGTCGGGACGGGTGCCGCGGCCGCGGCGCCCGCACGCCCACCGACCGCGCACCAGCACGAGTGAACGCCCGGACGCCGACGCCTGGAGGACCGGATGACCACCGCGAACGCCGCGGCCCCCGACATGCCCGCCCTCGTCCCGCTGCACTGCCTGCGCCACGCCGAACCCGGCCCGCCGCGACTGGCCGCCCTGCCCACCGGCACGCCCGTCTGGGTGGTGACCCGGCACGCCGACGTCCGCAAGCTGCTCGCCGACCCGCGCCTCGACCGGGCCTCGCTGTTCGCCCCCGACGCCCCCGCCACCACCCTGGTGCCGAACCTGCTGGACGACCCGCAGGCCATCCTCAACCTCGACGGCGAGGCGCACCAGCGGCTGCGCCGCACCGTGCAGCGCGCCTTCACCCCGCGCTCGATCGCCCGCTGGCGGCCCTGGGTGGGCTCGGTGGTGGAGGACCTGCTGGACGGCCTGGAGGCGGCCGGGTCGCCCGCCGACGTGGTGGGCGCGTTCAGCCGTCCGCTGCCGGTCGCGGTGATCAGCCGGCTGATGGGCCTGGACGGACTGGACTACGAGCGGCTCGGCCGCTGGAGCGACCACGCGCTGTCGGCCACCGCGTACACCGCGGAGGAGATCCGGCAGGCCATGCAGGAGTTCGGCCGGTTCGGGCAGCAGCTCGTCGACGAGCGGCGCAAGGACCCGGGCGAGGACCTGGTGAGCAGCCTGGTCGAGGCCGCCGACCGCACCGAGGGCGTCACCGAGGCGCAGCTCGTCTCGCTGGTCTGCGGGCTGGTCGTGGCCGGCCACGAGACCACCATGACCTCGCTCGGCAACGCCCTGGTCTACCTGCTCTCCGACGGCGCCGACGGCTGGGCCCGGATCGGCGCCAGCGAGGCGGACGCCACCGCCGCGGCCGAACAGCTGCTGCGTGCGGTGCCGCTCGGCGACCAGGAGACGGCACCCGGGCTGCTGCGCCGCGCGGTCGAGGACGTGGAGATCGGCGGGGTGCTGATCCCGGCCGGCAGCGTGGTCGCGGCGGACGCCCGCACGGCCAACCACGACCCGGCGGTCTACCCCGACGGCATCCCGCTGTTCGATGCGCTCGACACGCCGAGCCTGACCTTCGGCGCCGGCCCGCACCACTGCCTCGGCGCCTGGCTCGCCCGGATGGAGCTGGAACTCGCCCTGCACGGGCTGGCCCGCCGCTTCCCGCAGCTGCGGCTGGTGGACGCGCCGGACGCGATCGAGTGGCGGCGCGGCCTGCTGACCCGCAGCCCGCAGCGGCTGGCGGTGGCCTGGTGAGCACCGCGGCGGGGGACGCCGGCGCTCTCGAGGTCCGGGTGGACCGGATCCGCTGCGTCGGCACCGGGCTGTGCGCGGCGGCGGCCCCGGCGGACGTGCTGCTCGGC
>NZ_JBEYFP010000840.1:0-2462 GCF_040634455.1 Kitasatospora sp. NPDC007106 | reverse complement strand
TTCGCGCTCGACGGACGACTCGTCGCCCGGGACGGGGACGGAGCGGCCGCTGCGCGTGAAGCCGATCTTCCGGTAGAAGGCCTCGGCCCGCTGGTTGTCCTGGTGGACGTAGAGACGGACGCGGGAGACCTTCAACGCGTCGAGCCGGTGGGCGAAGTCGATCGCCGCATCGAACAGCGCCCGGGCCAGTCCGGTGCCGCGCTGCTCCGGGCGGACGAACACACCCACCAGATGGGCCTGGTCGACGTCGACCGGCGCGCCGAAGACATCCGCGCCGCCGGCCGGCTCGATCAGGACCGTCACCGATCCGTCAAAGCCGCCGTCCGTCCGCTCGGCGACGAACTGCTGGACGATCATGTCGCCGCGGGAGCCGGCCGCGCGCTCCTGCCAGAACCCGTCCGGCTTGGTGACGGCGTTGTCGTACGTCTCCAGGAAGGCGATCCCCGCGACGGGATCCCGCAGCGCATCCAGGCGCAGTTCCTTGACGCGCTGCCAGTCCTCAACCGTTACCGCTCGTATGACGTGACTCATGCGCCGATCCTCATCGGGTACGGAGAGCGGGGCAAGCGGATTTCGGGCTGCCGCACACCGCCGGCTCCGCGCGTCATCGGCCGGACCGCTCCTGCCGAGTGTCGGCCGGAGTCCCGATCCGATCCGCCCGGTCCTGCCACGCCACCCGTCCGGACCGCGGCCCGATCTCCTCCGCAACGGACGCGCCATCCCGACGGCGAGGACGCCACCCCGACGGCAAGGAGGAGCCGCCGGTGGTTCGGCCGCGCTCCGGCCACCGGGCGGGTGAAGCCGACGGTGCGTCGCATCGGGGCTGCACGATCCGCGTGGCGCGCCACCCTAGCGTCGAGGCCGTCCAGCGTGGCCGGGCCGACGGACCGCCCGGGCACGCGTTCCCGCATCCCCGACCGGAAGGCCGACCCGCATGCGCATCCGCCTGTCGTGCTCCAGAACCGGACTGGCCGTCATGGCCGTGCTGCCGCTCCTGGCCGCCACCGCGGCGGGCACGCCCGCGCGGGCGGACACCCCGGCACCGCACGGACGCGCGGCCGTCCCCGGCACGGCACCGAACTGGACCCGCTCCGCCGCCGACCAGGGCAGGGAACGCGCCGACGCGCCCGTCACCGTACGCGTTTACCTCGCCGGCCGCGACCAGAAGGGCCTCGACGCCTTCGCCCGCCAGGTCTCCGACCCGGCCTCCGACGAGTACGGGCACTTCCTGACGCCGCAGCAGCTGGCCGAGCGGTTCGGCAGCAGCGACGCGCAGAGCGACAAGGTCGGCCGCTGGCTGCACTCCTCCGGCCTGCGCGTCACCTCGACCAACCGGCACTACCTCACCGCCGAGGGCGACGCCGCCGACGCCGAACGGGCCTTCGGCACCGAACTGCACACCTACCGCAAGGGCACCCGCAGCTACCGGGCACCGGCCGGCGACGTCACCGTGCCCGCCGACCTCACCGACGACGTGCTCAGCGTCACCGGACTCAACACCGCCCCCAGCAAGGTCCGGCCCGGCCGGCCCAAGCCCCAGGACACCCTGCCCGGCCCCGGCAGCGCCTTCGTCAACTCCGGCCCGTTCTCCGCCTACTTCGGCGCCAACCCGGCCACCGGCACGCCCGCGGCCTACGGAGCCGTCCGGCCCTACGTGATCCAGGGCCTCAACGGCACCCAGCTGCGCAGCGCGTACGGCGCGGCCGCCACCGGCCTCACCGGCCGCGGCGTCACCGTCGCCGTCGTCGACGCCTACGACTCCCCGACCATCGGCGACGACGTCACCCGCTACGCCGCCGAGCACGGCGACGCCCCCTACACCAAGGACCAACTGCTGCGCTACGACCCGGCGGTGTGGACGCACACCGCCCCGCCGGAGGTCGACCCGGACGGCTGCGACGCGGCCGGCTGGTACGGCGAGCAGACCCTCGACATCGAGGCCGTGCACGCCGTCGCCCCCGACGCGGACATCTCCTACGTCGGCGCCTCCTCCTGCTACGACCAGGACCTCGTCGACGCCCTGGACCGCGTCGTCGACCAGCACCTCGGCGACATCGTCTCCAACTCCTGGGGCGAGCCCGAGAACGTCAGCGACCCCGCCTTCGACCGGGTGTACCAGCACCTGTTCAAGCGCGGCGCCGCCACCGGCATCGGCTTCTACTTCTCCAGCGGCGACTCCGGCGACGAACTCGCCGACACCGGCACCAAGCAGACCGACATGCCGGCCTCGCTGCCCTGGGTCACCGCCGTCGGCGGCACCTCGCTCGCCCTGGACGCCTCCGACGCGTACCGCTTCGAAACCGGCTGGGGCACGCTGAAGTCCGTCCTCTCCGCGGACGGCACCAGCTGGACCGACCTCCCCGGCACCTTCAACGGCGGCGCGGGCGGCGGCACCAGCGCCCGCTTCGCGCAGCCCCGCTACCAACGCGGCGTCGTCCCGCAGTCGCTGTCCGGCGCCAACG
>NZ_JBEYFP010000839.1:0-2468 GCF_040634455.1 Kitasatospora sp. NPDC007106 | reverse complement strand
TCGGCCGGCACCTTGCTGCGCGGCTGCTGCAGGCTGTGCAGCACGTCCAGCATGGCGTAGCGCGCGTACGGGGTGCCGTTGCGGGTCACCGACACCACCGAGTACGGGTCGGTGTGCATCCCGCCGGCCGCGAACGTGCCGTAGGCCGAGGCCGTCCGGATCGCGCTGGGACGGGAGTTGCCCACCGAGAAGGACGGCACCAGGTCGCCGAGGGTGTCCGGGAGCAGTCCGAGCCCGGCCGCGGTCGTACGGACCCGGTCCAGGCCGACGTCCATGCCGAGCTGCATCATCGGGCCGTTCACCGACTGCGCGACCGCGTCGCGCAGGCTGATGCTGCCCCAGTTCTTGTGGCCGTCGTTGGCGGTCTTCGCCATCTTGCCGTCGCGCCCCCAGTACGGGCCCTCCGGCGTCATCACCGGGATCCCGTCGCCGCCGTCGTAGCGGGTGGCCGGGGCGACCGGGTTCCGGCCGCCCTCCCGGCCCTTGCGGACGCCCTGGTCGAGGGCGGCCGCGTAGACGATCGGGGTGAAGGCCGTGCCGACCGGGACGTTGGAGGTGTTGGCGTTGTCGAAGCCCTGCTTCAGGTAGTCGGGCCCGCCGTACAGGGCGAGGATCCGTCCGTCCGCGGAGACCGAGGCGGCGCCGATCCGCGCGTGCCGGTCGGCCTCCCGGGCCGGGTCCAGTCGGGGGCCGGCGCTCTGCACGGCGGCGGTGAGATCGGCCGTGCGCTGCCGGTCGAAGGTGGTGCGGATCTGGTAGCCGCCCAGGTCGAGCAGGGCGGGCGTGATCGCCGAATGGGAGACCAGGTAGCTCTCGGCCAGGTCCACCAGGTACCCGGTCTGGCCGCCGAGGCCGCGGGCGACCGGCGGTGCCACCGGTTCGGGGAAGGCGGTGTAGCGGGCGCGTTCGGCGGCCGAGAGCTTCCCCGTCTCCACCATCCGGTCCAGGACCCACGACCACCGCTCGACCGCCCGCTGGTGGTTGTCCTTGCCCAGCGACGGGTCGTACAGCGAGGCGCCCTTGAGCAGCGAGGCGAGGAAGGCCGCCTCGCTCGGGTTCAGCGCCGACACGTCCTTGCCGTAGTACGCGGCGGCGGCCCGCTGGATGCCGTAGCTGCCCCGGCCGAACCAGCTGGTGTTGAGGTAGCCCGCCAGGATCTCGTCCTTGCTCAGCCGGTGGTCCAGCTTGACCGCGATCACGATCTCGCTGGCCTTGCGCGAGAGGTCGCGCTCCTGGGTCAGGTAGATGTTCTTGACGTACTGCTGGGTGATCGTCGAGCCGCCCTGGGTGTCGCCGCCGGTCACCATCGCCCAGACGGCCCGGGTGATGCCGGTGGGGGAGACGCCCGCGTCCGAGTAGAAGGTCGCGTTCTCCGCCGCGAGCACCGCCGAGCGGACGGACTCCGGCACCTTCTCCAGCGGCACCTCCTGCCGGTTCACCCAGCCGGTGCGGGCCATCTCGGTGCCGTCCGACCAGTAGAAGACGTTGTTCTGCTGGGTGGCGAAGGAGTTGAGGTCGTCCGGGACGTGCGTGGTCGCGAACAGCCAGACGACCGTGCCGACCAGCGCCGCCACCCCGGTCAGCAGGACGGCCAGCAGCTGCCGCCAGGACGGCAGCCACCGCCGGAGGCCCCGCAGTCCGGGCCGCGGGTAGGCCGGCCGGAGCCGACGGAGCACCCGGCGGACCCGTCCCGTCCGCGCTCCGGCCCGCCGCCGGCGCCTCCCCGATCCTGCAGTACCGCTCCGGCGCCGTCCTGGGACACGCACACTCAGCTCCGATTCGTCGACGACAACGTCACCCCCCGCCCTATAGACGCGCGATGCACCCCGTCCCGGCCTTGTGATCTTCGCCATGCCGCCCGGCGGGGGTGTCGACTTGACGGATGCTCAGCCGCCGTGGTCCGCCGCCCGGTCGGCGCCGCCGGCCGGAGCGTTCCGCAGCACCTCGGCCACCGGGCCGTCCGCCCAGGCCGGCACGGCCGTCTTCGCTCCCGTCGCGCCCACCTCGTCCGTCGTGTGTCGGTACCCGCCGGGACGGTACCGACCTGCTCGGACAGCTGACCCCGGGTGCCGGTGCCGCCCCCGGGGGCGGTGTCGGTGGCGGGTGGGAGAGTCCGGACGGACGGGCCGGGGGAGAGGGACACCGTGACGGAACTGCCGGAGATCGTCGGACGTGAGGACTCCGCCGCACTGATCGTCAGGACCGACTACACCGACGCGGCCGCGTGGCGTGCGGTGGTGGCCGCGGCGAGCCGGGCCCGGGGACCGCACGGCGAGTACGAGGCCCAGGTCCACCCGGTCGACGACCCGGTGTGGGCCGGGGCGACGCCGGAGGCGGTCCGCGCCGCGGCGGGCCGGGACACCGACCTCGGGGTGGTGTTCCTCGCCGACCGGACCACGATGGAGTCGGCCCGCCTCGCCCTGCTCGCCCTCGACACCGGTGACGAGGAGGAGGTCCTCGACGACCCG
>NZ_JBEYFP010000838.1:0-2472 GCF_040634455.1 Kitasatospora sp. NPDC007106 | reverse complement strand
GCTCTCCCGATCTCTGCGCCGGGCAGACTGCCCCCGACGGCCCGTCACCGGTCAGCCGGTGACGGGCCGTCGTGCGTCCACCTCGATCTCGATCCTCATCCGCGGGTCGGCGAGGCCGCAGACCATCATGGTGGCGGCCGGGCGGACCTCGCCGAACGCGCGGCGCAGCACGGGCCAGCAGGGCTCGAAGTCCTGGCGGTCGGGCAGCAGGTAGCGCACCCGGACGACGTCGGCGAGGGTGCAGCCGGCCTCGGCGAGTGCGGCGGTGATGTTGCGCAGGCACTGTTCGGCCTGTGCCACCACGTCCTCGGCGATGGTCATGGCGGCGTAGTCGAAGCCGGTCGTGCCGGAGACGTGTACCCGGTCCCCGTCCACCACCGCCCGGGCGTACCCGATCCGTTCCTCGAAGAGCGATCCGCTGAGGATCGTCCGGCGTTCTCCCATGGCAGGGACGGTAGGCGCGGCCACCGCGATACGTCCAATACCTTGCGAGTGTGGCTGTGATATCCCGGGAGATATGGAGGACCGTCCCGAGCTCGCCCTGCACCAGCTGCACGCCTTCGCCGTGCTGGCCGAGGAACTGCACTTCGGCCGTGCCGCCGAGCGGTTGGGCGTGGCGCAGCCGCCGCTGAGTCAGCAGATCCGGCGGTTGGAGGAGCGGGTCGGCCATCCGCTGTTCGAGCGCCGGCCGGGGCGGGTGTCGCTGACCGCGGCGGGCGAGGAGCTGCTGCCGGCGGCGCGCCGGGCCCTCGACGAGGTCGCGTCCGGGCTGGCGGCGGCCCGGCGGGTCGCCACGGGCGGGGCGGGCCGGCTGCGGATCGGGTTCGCGGCCTCGCTGGCACCGACCGTGCTGCCGGACCTGCTGCGCACCTTCCGCGAGCACCGGCCCGGTGTGGAGCTGGAGATCCGCGAGATGACGACGGCTCCGCAGGTCGCGGCACTGCACGAGCACACCCTCGACGTGGGGCTGATGCGCGAGCCCCCGCAGGACCCGGACCTGGTGGTGGAGCCGCTCTGGTCGGAGGGGTTCGTCGCCGTCCTCCCGGCCGGGCACCGGCTGGCGGGCCGGCGGGCCGTCCCGGTGGCCGGGCTGGCGGAGGAGCCGTTCGTCCTGCTGCCGCGCGAGTGCGGGCCGACGGTGCACGACCGGATCGTCGGGGTGTGCCGGGCGGCCGGGTTCGAGCCGCGGGTCGCCCAGCGGGCTGTGGAGTGGCAGACGGTCGCCGCGCTGGTGGGCGCGGGGCTGGGGGTGTCCCTCGCCCCGGCGGGCGTGCGCCGGGTACGGATGCGGGGTGTGGCCTTCCGGCCGATCACCCCCGACGGCGCCCGGACCGTCGTCGGACTCGTCCACCGGCGAGGCGACCGCAACCCGCTCGTCGCCCGCTTCGTCGCCGAGGCCCGGGCGCTCGGCGACGCCGCGGCACCCCGGCCGGACGGTGGGCCCCGACCGGACCGTGGGCCCCGACCGGACGGCGCGGCTCAGCCGTAGCGGCGCGGCTCAGCCGTAGCGGCGCGGCTCAGCCGTAGCGGCGCGGCTCAGCCGTAGTGGCGCGCCTCCAGGACGTTGCCGTCCGGGTCGGCGAAGTAGTAGGTGCGCGGCGCGGTGCCGCGGGCCCCGAACGAGTTCTCCGCGTACGGGGTCACCGGGTGCCCGCCGGCCTCCAGCCGGGTCCGCAGCGCCTCGAACTCCTGCTCCGAGGTGGCCAGGCAGACGTGGTTGAGCCGGTTGCCGGCGCTGCCCTCGGCACCCGGCGCGGCATTCAGCTGCGGAGCGACCGTCAGCGGCACCAGGTCGATGAGCGTCCGCTCCGTCACCCGCATGCTGACGAACGGCGCGAGGCCCTTTTCGAACTCGGCCAGCCGGACGGGCTCCAGCCCCACCACGTCGCGGTAGAACGCGGCCGAGCGGACCGGATCGGCCACCCACAGCACCACGTGGTCCAGTTCGTACGACATCGGCCCGCCACCCCTTCGTTCCACCCGTGCACGACCCTCCCATCGTGCCATCGCCCGCCGCGGCACGACCGCCGTTCCGCACGGCAGGGTGGCGCACCGCACCGAGTGGTACGGCCACCGCCCCCGGCCGGCGGGCCGTCAGCCGCGGGCGGCGTACACCGCCTGCGGGTCCTGGAGGTACGGCTGCCAGGCGAGCTCGGCGGCTCCGGCGAGGCCGGCGTGGTCGACCTCCGCCGGCACGATCGGGACGCGTCCGCTGCGGCCCCACAGGCAGCGGTCGGCGACGACCGCGGCGAGCCGTTCGGGGGCGGCGGCGAGCAGGTCGAGGTGGAGGCCGCTGAGCACGATCCGGTCCGGGTTGAGGATGTTGACCAGGCCGGCGAGGCCGAGGCCCAGGCGGTCGACGACGTGGGCGACGGCGTCGGCGGCGGCGGGGTCGTCGGCGGCCGAGCGGGCGAGCCGGCGGGCCTGGTCGAGGATCGGGCCGCCGGGGTCGGGGGTGCGGCCGGCGGCGAC
>NZ_JBEYFP010000837.1:0-2480 GCF_040634455.1 Kitasatospora sp. NPDC007106 | reverse complement strand
CGCGAACGGGGGTCGGGCACCCGCGACACCCTCGACCGGGCGCTGCGCCGGGCGGGGGCGGGCGACTCCCGGCGGCTGCTGGAGCTCGGCTCGGCGACGGCCGTCCGCAACGCGGTGATCGCCGGAACGGGCCCCGCCGTCATGAGCGAGCTCGCCGTACGGACGGCCGTCGCCGACGGCCGTCTGGTGGAGGTGGAGACGGAGGGGATCGACATGCGGCGGTCCCTGCGCGCGGTCTGGCCCTCCGGCCGCACCCCGACCGGACCGGCCGCCGAACTGCTCGCCTGCACACGGGCCGGCCGGTGACCCGGTGCCGTCCGCCGGTGTCCGCGGGCCGGGCCCGGTCGGGGCGCTGTCGGTCGGACCCGGCAGGATGCGGGTGGCGGGCCGGTGTCGGGGGCCGGGCCGGAGTGCGTGAGGAGGAGGGGCGCGGGTGGGGGATCTCGATGTCGTGAGGTTCGCGGACCGGACGCAGAGCGTCGCGGTGGTGCTGGAGGACGCGGCGGGCGGCGGCCCCCACGAAGGGTGGCACGAGGCCGGGATCGAGATCGAGGCCGGCTTCGTCCGGGCGTACCTGCCGTTGCGTTTCACCGATGCCGATCTCGCGGACCTCACCGGCCACCTCGCCGCCCGCGCCGCGGCCGAGGAGGACGGCGCCCTGCCGGACGGCTCCGCGGTCGACTGGCCGGAGGCGGGCCGCAGCGCCTACCTGCGGCTGTGTGCCGCCGACCCGTTCGTGGTGGAGGTCCGCGACCCGGTCCGGAGCGGGGTGACGGTGAGCGTGCCGCTGCACCTGCGCGACGGCTGGGCGGCCCGCGCCCTCACCCGGCTGGACCGGTTGCGCGCCGCGCTCGGCGAGGGTCGCTGAGCGCGGCGGTCACAGCCGCGTGGGCCGTTCCTGGGGGAATCCGTCCGGGGGGAGCGGGGCGGCCACCGGCCGCAGGGGTGTTCTGTAGTCGAGCATCCGCCGGTCGTACTCGCGCTGGTGGGCCCGGATCTCGTCCGTGTTGTCGACCGCCCAGGTGTGCAGCCGGCTGAAGGGTTCCCGCAGGGATTCGCCGAGTCGGGTCAGCGAGTACTCGACCCCGACCGGGGAGGTCGGCAGAACCTGGCGCCTGATCATCCCGTTGCGTTCCAGACGGCGCAGGGTCTGGGTGAGCACCCGCTGGGTCACGCCCTCCAGCTGGCGCTTGATCTCGTTGAAGCGCTTGGGCTCGCTGAGGACCGTCAGGACGGTCATCGACCACTTGTCGGCGATCTGGTCGAGGATCGGGCGGCTCGGGTCGTCGTTGCGTCGGTGGGCGCCGTTGACGGCGGCGCCGGCTTCGGAAGTGGCCAAGGTGTGCTCCCCCTCGCATTCGCGGCACGTCGTGGGAACCATGCCGGGAGCATGAGCATGCCATATCAACTCGGCATTCCGTTTCATACGGGCGCATTCAATGACATTTCTTTGCCTGACGGTCCCTCACATCCCTTGTCCCTGCCCGGTACGGCCCGGCGACAGACGACCGCCGCCGTCGACGAAGCCGATCAGGTCCTGGATCCGGTCCATGGCGGTCACCCCGTGCACGTCCTCGACGGCGCGGGCGACCACGTGGCAGATCAGGTTGCGTTCCAGCTCGCCGATGCCGATCCGGTACATGTTCAGGTAGAGCCAGTTGAGGACGACCCGGTACTGCCGGAAGGCGTCCCAGCCCCCGAGTTGGTCGGCCGCCCCCCGGTGGCCGCCGAGCGTCCGGTGGAACGGGCTGCGGTCGGACCAGGCGCCCCAGCTCGAACCCCACTCCTCCGGCCGGCCGTTCGCGTCGGTGTCGAGCGCCAGCTCCCCGGCCCGGATCAGTTCGGCCGCCCGCTCGCGGTAGTGCAGCAGGGTGTCGAGCAGACCGCCGAACGGCGGCACCTCGTAGCGACCGTCCGTCGCGGTGATGGTGGCGACGCGTCGCCTGAAGTGGTCCGCGTTGGCCTCGTAGACCCGGTCGAACCGCTCGCGCAGTCCGTCGGGTTGCTTGGCGAGGAAGGCGTCGGCGTGCCCGCGGTAGGAGAGGTAGCCGTAGGTCACCGGTGGCAGGAAGCGGTGCGCCGCCGCGATGAACAGGTCGACGGCGGGCGCGATCCTCGAACCGCCGCCGCGGACGGCCTCCAGGACGGCGAAGACGGTGTCGTTGGTGTCCGTGTAGTAGTCGGCGAGCAGGTCGGCCGCGGCCTGCCCGCCGAGGACGGTGAGGCGCCGGTCGTAGGGCTCGGTCTCGACGGAGTTGTTGGCGGCCCACGGGGTCAGCGGCCCCTGCTCGCGCTCGTTGCGGGCGAGCCGCCGGTGCTGCTCCAGCGCGGCCGTCTCGTCGAGCACCGCCGTGGAGGGGCGGGCCCGCAGGTAGCCGCCGAGGATGTCCGCCGCGGCCGGGGCGACCACCGCGTCGAAGGCCTCGGGGGTCGCCTCGATCGGGATCCGGACGTGCGGCCCGCGCCGCCAGTGCGGCTGG
>NZ_JBEYFP010000836.1:0-2480 GCF_040634455.1 Kitasatospora sp. NPDC007106 | reverse complement strand
CGTCCCCGGTCTGCGGCCGGCGCCCGTGCGGGCACCGGCCCGTCGGGCAGCGCCGGTCGGGCGCCGACGGTCAGGCGCTGGCTGGCAGCCAGGCGGCGAGCTCGCGCAGCTCACTGCCGCGCAGGCCGAGGGCGAGCATCAGCGTCGCCTCCGGCGTCGGCTCGAACGGCCGCCGCAGCAGCTTCATCCCGGCCTGCTCGGGCGTCCGGTCGGCCTTGCGCTGGTTGTCCTCCGGGCACGCGGCCACGGTGTTCATCCAGCTGTCGGCACCACCGCGCGACTTGGGCACCAGGTGGTCCACGGTGGTCGCCCGGCGGCCGCAGTAGGCGCACTGGTGCTGGTCCCGGACGAGCACGCCCCGCCGCGACCACGGCGCGTGTTGTCGGAAGGGCACCCGCACGTACCGGTTCAGCCTGATCACCCGGGGGACCGGAACGGCCACACCGGTACCGCGCACCATCCCCAGCGGATGGGCGTGCTCCACGACCGCCTTGTCCTGCAGGACGAGCACCACGGCGCGCTTCAGCGACACCGTCGTCAGCGGCTCGTAGCTCGCATTCAGTACCAGCGTGTTGCGCATCGTTCCGGCCACCTCCCCTGTGCGGCCGTGCCGCCAGGCACGACCGTCCCGTCCTCGCCGCACTCGGCGGTGGGTCCACTGTGAACTCGCGTGGCCACCGGCAACAACGGAATTTCCGTCCGCCCCCCGGCCGGGCCGAAATCCGCTGGCCCGATGCGCGTACTCTCTAGAACGCTGGAGTCGTCCAGGCACGGGGCCCACGACGGGCCGCGGACAACGCCGGACGCGACCGAAGGAGAAGCGTGACCGTGACGGACATCGTCGACGAGCTCCGGTGGCGTGGGCTGATCGCCCTGTCCACCGACGAGGACGCACTGCGCAAGGCGTTCGCGGACGGCCCGGTCACGTTCTATTGCGGCTTCGACCCGACGGCGCCCAGCCTGCACCTCGGCAACCTGGTGCAGATCCTCACCATGAAGCGCCTGCAGCTGGCCGGAAACCTGCCCCTCGGGCTGGTCGGCGGGGCCACCGGCCTGATCGGGGACCCCAAGCCGACCGCCGAGCGCGTGCTCAACGACCCCGAGACGGTGGCCGGCTGGGTGGAGCGCCTGCGCGGCCAGATCTCGAGGTTCCTCGACTTCGAGGGCGAGTACGCGGCCCGCATGGTCAACAACCTGGACTGGACGTCCGGCATGTCGGCGATCAGCCTGCTGCGCGACGTGGGCAAGTACTTCCGGGTCAACAACATGATCGCCAAGGAGGCGGTCGCCCGCCGGCTCAACTCCGACGCGGGCATCAGCTACACCGAGTTCAGCTACCAGATCCTCCAGGGCATGGACTTCCTGGAGCTGAACCGCCGCTACGGCTGCGCCCTGCAGACCGGCGGCAGCGACCAGTGGGGCAACCTCACCGCCGGCACGGACCTGATCCGCAAGGCCGAGGGCAAGTCCGTGCACGCGCTGGCCACCCCGCTGATCGTGAAGGCCGACGGCACCAAGTTCGGCAAGACCGAGTCCGGCACGGTCTGGCTCGACCCCGAGCTGACCACCCCGTACGCCTTCTACCAGTTCTGGCTGAACGCGGACGACCGGGACGTCTCGAACTTCCTGCGGATCTTCTCCTTCCGCTCGCGGGAGGAGATCGAGCAGCTGGAGCGGGACACCGCCGAGCGTCCGGCCGCGCGCCTCGCCCAGCGGGCCCTCGCCGAGGAGCTCACCACGATGGTGCACGGCGCCGAGCAGTACGAGCGGGCGGTCGCCGCCTCCAAGGCGCTCTTCGGCCAGGGCGACCTCGCCGACCTGGAGCCAGCCACCCTGGCGGCCGCGCTCGCCGAGGTGCCGAAGGCCACGGTCACCGAGCTCCAGGCGGTCGTCGACCTGCTGGTCGAGACCGGGCTCGCCCCGAGCCGCTCGGGTGCCCGCCGCACCATCAAGGAGGGCGGCGCCTACCTGAACAACGCGAAGGTCGCCGACGAGGAGGCCGTCCCGGCCGCCGAGGACCTGCTGCACGGCCGCTGGCTGGTGCTGCGGCGCGGCAAGCGCAACCTCGCCGCGGTCGAGGTCGCGTCGAACTGACGTCAGGTGGCTTGAACCGCACCGCGGTTGAACTGCCACGACACCCCACAGGGGCCGGATCCAGCCAGATCCGGCCCCGCGTGTTTGACGCTCGCAGTCCGGTGCCCTAACGTTGGACGAGTCGCCGAAACTGGTTGCGAACCGGTAACGGCCCCCTTCCTCCGACGAGTCGACCGTCGCACACCCCTTCGAGAAATCGACCGGGAAATGCGCGCGAAAAACTCTGGTAGAGTTCGGGAGCGCCGAAAGGCGGAAAGCAAATCAGAAAAGCCCCGGTAAAACGGCCGGGCGCGGATCTGATAAGCTGGAAACACGAAAGAGCGAAACGCCCGGAGGGTCCGCTGGAAGGCGGTCCGAAGGAAGTGTCCGTTCCTTGAGAACTCAAC
>NZ_JBEYFP010000835.1:0-2485 GCF_040634455.1 Kitasatospora sp. NPDC007106 | reverse complement strand
GCCGACCCGGACGCCCTCCTGGGCGCGGCCGAGGATGCGGAACCGGCCGGCGGAGGCGTCCGTCCAGGCGGCGCGGTCCCCGACGGGGTAGCGCAGCACGGGCATCAGCCGCCGCCGCAGGTCGGTCACCACGACCCGGCCGGGCACGCCCGCTTCGGTGATCGGCTCGCCGGTGTGCTCGTCCAGGATCTCGACCACGGTCTCCGGGGCGAACACCCGGTGCACCCGGGTGTCCTCGCCCGGGACGGGACGGCCGAGCAGGCCGGCGTCGACGGCGGCGTAACCGACCGACGACACCCGGGCGTTGGGGAACGCCTTGCGGAGCAGCGGTTGTTGGTCCTGGAAGAGGCCCTCGCCGCCGAACAGCAGCAGTTCCACGTCCGGCAGTTCGCGGCCGTCGGCGAGGAGGCGGTCGGCGAGTGCGCACAGCGTCGTCGGGGTGCCGGCGACCACCTGGGCCGCGAACTGCTCCAGGGTGCGGAGGGTGGAGGCGAGCGGTGCCGCCCCGCCGATCGGCAGCCGGACGTTGGCGACGGGGGAGTGCTGCAGTGCGTCGAGGACGAAGGTGTGACTGGCGTACAGGTCACCGGCGTAGAAGAGGTCGGCGACGCGGTGGCCGGGGCGGAGGCCGGCGTCGACCAGCCCGCTGCCGAAGGAGGTGGTGAACTCCCGCCACTCCTCCCGGCTGTAGAAGGAGAACTTCGGGGCGCCGGTGGTGCCGCCGCTCTTGAAGACCACGGCCTCGGTGAGGGGGCCGGTCAGCAGCCGGTTGTCGCGGGGCGTGTTCGCCCGCCAGAACTCGGCCTGCGGGACGACCGGCAGGTCGGTCAGCCGCTCCGTCCGGTCGGGCAGGCCGGCGTACAGCTCCGCGTAGAAGGGTGAATTGCGGCGGACGAAGCGAATGAGTTCCGCTGGTGGGTGAACGGGCATCGATTCCTGCTCTGGGGCATGCGCGGGCGGAACGGGTCGCGGGGGTGGTGCGATCCCGCCCCGGACGATCGGGTGCGACGGATTGCGGTCGGCACTCCGCAGAGGTCGGGCGGGTGCGGATCGTCAGAGAGTTGACGTGAAGTAAGGAGCGTTTGGCTTCTCGCTCGATGAAAATGAGGCTAGCACCTTCACCAGCCTTTGGATTCCAGCCGTAAGGCCCCTGGGAGGGTAGGCCGGGCGGTGATCTGAGCCCCGGTCAGGGGTGATTCGGGCACGTCGCAATGGCGTGGTGAGATACGTCTCAGGAGGGCAATTTCCGGTTGAAGGAGAAACATTTCAGGTGCGGTCGCCGGATTCCGCTACGGATGCCGGAATTGCCACCCGCCGTTCGGCGGGGACGGCATCCGCCGACCGGCGGGAGCGCCGCCGGGGCAGCGGATCCGAAAGCGCACCACGGGCTCGCTCCGGCTGGCAGGCTGTCCCGGACGGCACGGCGAGGAGGGGGCTGGGATGGGCATCGGTGGACCGCCGCGGCAGGACGGGCAGGCCGCGCCCGCGCCGCCCCTCGACCCGGAGTTGCGGGCTGCCCTGGCCGCCGCGGGAGCGGCCGCACGCGAGCGGGTCACCCCGGAGAACCTCGCCGCCGTCCAGCGCCGGGACGCCGGGGCGCGGCCCCGGCCGACCCTCCGGGAGCTGCGGGGGGACGGCCGGTTCGAGGTGGCGGAGCTGACCGCGCCCGGCCTGCACGGCGGCCCCGAGGTGCGGCTCGTCCTCGCCCGGCCCGCCGGCGTGCCCGGACCGCTGCCGCTGCTGTACTACCTGCACGGCGGCGGCATGGTGATGGGCAACGCCCGGTCCGTCGTGCCGCGGCTGCTGCGCGACCTCGCCCTGCCGCTGCACCTCGCCGTCGTCTCCGCCGAGTACCGGCTCGCGCCGGGGACCCGCTACCCGGGACCGCTGGAGGACTGCTTCGCCGGGCTCGTCCACACGGCCGGCCGGGCGGCCGGGCTCGGCCTGGACGCGGACCGGATCGTCCTCGGCGGCAAGAGCGCCGGCGGCGGCCTCGCCGCGGCACTCGCCCTGCTGCTCCGCGACCGCGGCGGCCCGGCGCCGATCGGCCAGTTGCTGCTGAGCCCGATGCTCGACGACCGCGGCAGCACCTTCTCCAGCCACCAGATGGCCGGCGTCGACACCTGGGACGTGACCTCCAACGCCACCGCCTGGCAGGCCCTGCTGGGCGACCGGTACGGCGCCGCCGACCTCCCGCCGCACGCGGCCCCGGCCCGCGCCACCGACCTGTCCGCGCTGCCGCCGGCCTACCTGGAGGTCGGCTCCGCCGAGACCTTCCGCGACGAAGCGGTGGCTTATGCCGACGCGATCTGGCGGGCCGGCGGCGAGGCCGAACTGCACGTGTGGCCCGGCGCCTGCCACGGCTTCGACACGCTCGCCCCGCAGGCCGCCCTCAGCCGCGACGCCCGCGAGGCGCGCCGCCGCTGGCTGCGCCGGATCCTCCGGGTCCCGGGCCCCGGCAACGGCGCCGCACCGTGACGGCCGG
>NZ_JBEYFP010000834.1:0-2486 GCF_040634455.1 Kitasatospora sp. NPDC007106 | reverse complement strand
CCCGCGCCGCCCGCGCCGCCCGCACGGCCCGCATCGCCCGCGCCGCCCCGGGCAACGGCGGTGCTCGGCCGCAGACACCGGGAGGGCCCCGCGGTCGACCTCCCCGCGGGGCCCTGCGGACCGTTCGGTCAGCCGACCGTCCAGCGCTGCAGCGCCGAGCCGGTGTCCGCCTGCTGGGTCACCGCCGCGCCGTCCGCGGTGGAGGCGGTGGTGAGCAGCAGGCCGCTCTTCTGCGAACTGATCCGGTAGCCGCCGCTCACGGCGGTCACCACCCAGCGCTGGTTGCTGCCGCCGGTGCAGGTCCACTGGATGACCTGGGCGCCGGCCGTGGTCGAGCCGCCGCTGACGTCCATGCAGAGGTTCGACTCGCCGTTGGTGATCTGGTAGCTGCCGTCCGCCTGCGCGGTGAAGACCCAGGTCTGGTTCGGGCCGCCGTTCGGTGCCCAGGTCACCAACTGGGTACCGGCGGCGGTCGAGTGGTTCGGGTCGTCGAGCGCCTTGCCGGAGGCGGTCAGCGTGTGGCTGCCCGCGAGCGCCGGGTTGACGGCCCAGGTGAAGGTGGTCGAGCCGGTGGCCGTCCCGGAGGAGGCGGTGACCGTCACCGTCGACGATCCGGTGGCCGTGGGCGTCCCGGTGATCAGACCGCCCGCGCCGATCGACAGGCCGGCGGGCAGCCCGGTCGCCGAGAAGGTGAGCGCCTTGTTCGCGGAGTCGCTGCCGGTGAGCTGCAGCGAGACCGCGGTGTTCACCTTGGTGGACTGGTCGCCCGGGCCGGTGACGGTGACGGTCTCGGCCGCCGCGCCGACGGCCGTCAGCGTCAGTGCCTGCTCGTCCGCGCTGCGCCCGCCGCCGACGCCGCTGCCGCCGGTGTCCGTCCAGCTGCGGACGGGCGCGGTCTCGGCGAGCCGGCCGGCCGCCGGGGTCAGGCCGAGGACGAGGCCGCTGTAGCGGTTGACCAGCTTGACGGTGCCGGTGGCCGTGCCGGAGGCGGTGGCGCCCGGGATCACCCACCACTGCTGGCCGACGGTGGGCCCGTTCGCGGGGGCGGCGGTGACGGTGGGCAGCGCGCCCCAGGCCCGGCCGGCGACGGCGCCGGAGTTCACGCCGAGCAGCCGGCCGGTGGAGCCGTTGGCGATCCGGTAGGAGCCGTCGCCGTTGGCGGCGAAGGTCCACGACTCCAGGGCGGAGCCGGTGGCGGAGGCCAGCGAGGTGGTCGCCGAGCCGCCGGAGACCTGGGCGAGGACCCGGCCGTTGGCGCCGGCGATCCGGTAGGTCCTGGACGGGTCGACGGGCGGCGCGGGGGCGGCCGAGGCGCCGACGGTGACGTCCACGTACTGGCCGGAGGCCCCGCCGGAGCAGCCGAACGCGCAGTACGAGCGGAAGGTCCGGCCGGTGATCGTGGAGCTGGTGCGGTTGGCGCCGTCGAGGAACCAGCGGTACCAGGACGCGGTGCGGTAGCTGCCGGTGTCGCCGAGCAGGAACCACTTCTGGGTGGCGAGGTCGGCGGTGGCGTAGAACTGCTGCGGTGCGTTGCCGCTCTGGTCGACGGCCTGCGGCTCGCCGATGTAGAGGCCGAGGTGGGCGTTCCAGGTGACGTCCATGACGAACAGCGGCGAGGTCGCGGGCATCGTCCCGGCGGCGATCTGCTGGGCCGCGGTGCCGGTGTTCGCCGGGTCGTACTCGCCCGTCACCGGGGTGTACCCCGTGGTGCTGGACGGGCCGACGGGCACCATGTTGCTCTCCCGGCCGCCCACCCCGGGCTGCGACCAGGCGCCGTCGTACCACTTCTGCCAACTGCCGGGCGCCATCTTGCCGGAGAGCGGGGCGCGCGCCGCGTGCTCGTAGAAGGCCTTCCAGCCACCGGACTTGTCGACCACGCGCGAGCCGTAGAAGACGTAGAAGTACCCGGAGGCGGTGTCGACGAACAGCCGCTGGTCGCCGTCGCCGTAGGAGTACGTCTGGTGGGGGAAGGCCGTGGTGTCGCCGCGGGCGGTGCTGTACGGCGAGGTGATGACGTGGTCCCGGATCGTCCAGGTGCTCCCCCGGTCGGTGGAGACGGCGTAGTCGATGGCGTCGAAGTGCAGGCCGTCGCCGAACGGTTGAGGGGTGAACTCGTTGTGCACCAGCCCGTACCAGTCGCCGGTGTCCGGGTCGACCCATACGCCCGCGAGGTCGCAGTAGTTCTTGTGCGCGTAGCTGCCGGAGCCGGCCGCGGCCGTCGCCGTCCGGCCCGTCGGGCTGTTGTTGCACCGCCAGGTGGTGTCGTTGTTCCGGTCGTCGGAGTTGGCCGGGTTCACGGCGTTGCTGACGGCCGACGAGCGGGTGGCGGTGTCGAAGTCGGTGCCGGTGAAGAAGTCCCAGTAGCGCGGGTCGTTCGCGCCGTACAGCGCGGCGGACTGCTGGAACCAGAAGGTGCGCCGGACGCCGGCGCCGAGGCCGCCGAAGCCGGAGCCGATCACGGCGACCCGCACGTGCGGATGGTCGGT
>NZ_JBEYFP010000833.1:0-2486 GCF_040634455.1 Kitasatospora sp. NPDC007106 | reverse complement strand
GGTCCGTGGTCCGCGGAGACGACGGCGGTCGCGGCGGCCCGGGCGCGGTCGGCGATCGAGCGGCGGCCGGCCCGCCCGTTGCCGTCCGTGTCGTCGCGGTCGTCGCCGTACCTGTCGTCGCGGGTGACGACGTAGGGGCTGAGGGTGCCCCCGGAACCGGCCTCGGGGCTGCCGTCGGGGTCGGCCGGGAAGGCCGTGCCCCGGCCGCTGGTGTCCGGGAACCCGACGGTCGGCATCTCCTGCTGCTGGGTCTGCCAGCTGTCCTGCGCCTGGTCGGCCGGGGCGTAGAGCGACGGCTCGGGGGTGATCTGGGCGTACGCGTCTGCGGTGCCGGTGGAGCTCGCGCCGTAGGCGGCGTACGGGTCGGTGTATCCGGCGTTCGCCTGGTAGGGGTCGCCGGTCTGCTGCTGCGGGATCTGCTCGTAGCCGCCGGCGTAGTAGCCCTGCTGGCCCGCCTGCTGCTCGTACGCCTGCTGCTGGCCCGCCTGCTGGTCGTAGCCCTGCTGCCCCGCCTGCTGCTGGTACGCCTGCTGGTCGTAGCCCTGCTGCTGGTACGCCTGCTGCTGGTAGGCCTGGGCGGTCTGGGGGTCCCAGGCGGCGGTCTGCTGCTGCCATGCCTGCTGGTCGGCGCCCTGCTGCCAGGCCTGCTGGTCCGCCCCGGCCTGGTACGGCTGCTGCTGGGCGGCCGCCCACTGGTCGGCCGGCTGGTCCGTCTGCGGCTGGTACCAGCCCTGCTGCTGCTGGTAGTCCTGGCCGGCGGCGGGCTGCTGCCCGGTGCCGTCGTGCGGGTACCCCTGGTCGTACGTCCGGGGAGGGTCCTGAGCCATGAAATCCGTCCGTCCCGACTGCTGCTGCAAGCGCCCAGCATCTCATGGCGGCCGGAGCACCCCGCCGGAACGGGGTGCGCTGCGAGCTGACCGGGCCTCAGGACGTGGTGCGCAGCACGTCGTCGATGCGGGCGGCGAGGGTGGTGTCGAGGCCGGTGAGGCCGCCCGCGCTGTGGGTGGAGAGGGCGAAGCGCAGGGTGCGCCAGCGGATGTCGATGTCGGGGTGGTGGTCGAGTTCCTCGGCGGCGACGGCGACGGTGTCGACGACCCGGATCGCGGTCATGAAGCTGGCGGTCTCCGCGGTGCGGACGATCGCCTCGCCCTCGCGGTGCCACTCGGGCAGGGCGGCCAGGGCGGTGGTGATCTCGTCCTCGGTCAGCCGGGTTCGGCTCACGGGTGCTCCCGGTGGGTCGCTGGCGGGCCCGCGGCGGGCGGGCCGCCGGCCGCGGGGTGCGTCACAAGGAGCATAGGAAGGCGGGGCCGCCGGGGCCGGGCGACACGGGTGTCAGGTGAGCAGCAGCCGGGTGACGGCGGCGAGGCCGACGACGACGATGACCGTCCGCAGCACGGGCGGGGGCAGGCGGCGGCCGACCTTGGCGCCGATCTGGCCGCCGACCACCGATCCGGCGGCGATGAGCAGCACGGCCGTCCAGTCGATCGGGGCGACGAAGAGGAAGAAGACCGCGGCGACGCCGTTGACGATCAGGGCGAGGACGTTCTTGGTGGCGTTGATCCGCTGCATGTCGTCCTGGAGCAGCATGCCCATCAGGGCGAGCAGCAGGACGCCCTGGGCGGCGCCGAAGTAGCCGCCGTACACGCCGGCGAGCAGGACGCCGGCGAAGAGCAGCGGCCCGCCCTCGGTGCTGCTGCTGCCTCCGCCGCGGCCGCGGCGGGCGGCCACCGCGCGGGAGACCCGCGGCTGGATCACGACCAGCACGAGGGCGCAGAGGATCAGCGCGGGGACGATGGCGTCGAAGGCCTTGCTGGGGAGCTTGGTGAGCAGGTAGGCGCCGGTGAGACCGCCGATCAGGGAGGCGGTGCCGAGGCGGAGCAGCCGGCGGCGCTGGCCGGTGAGTTCGCGGCGGTAGCCGATGACGCCGCTGATCGAGCCGGGCACCAGGCCGAGGGTGTTGGAGACGTTGGCGGTGACGGGCGGCAGACCGAGGGCGAGCAACACCGGGAAGGTGATGAGCGTGCCGGAGCCGACGACGGTGTTGATGGTGCCCGCACCCACACCGGCCAGCAGGACCGCCAGCGCTTCCCAGACCGACATCCGTGATTCCCTCCTTCGCTCCTGTCACTAAGGATCATGCCGGAGGAGGGAGGGCCGGGCCAGGGGTGATCCACGATCCGGACCGCTCCGGCCCCGCGGGGACTCGCCGCCCTCCCGCGGGGCCGGGTGGTCACCGGGCGGGCGTGCGGTCGGGTGCGGTGGCGGTGGCGGCGGTGGCACCCGCCAGCCAGTCGGCGAAGGTCGTCGTGCCGCGGGTGTCGGGCCGGTCCGTGGTGAGGCCGCCGGCGCGCAGGGCCCGGCCGAGGGCACCGGGCAGCGGCAGGGGCAGTTGCAGGACGCGGCGGCCGGTGACGGCCCGCCAGGTGCGGGCGAGTTCGCGGGCGTCGGCCGCCTAGGCCGGACGGAGGCAGCCGGCCCGGAGACGG
>NZ_JBEYFP010000832.1:0-2487 GCF_040634455.1 Kitasatospora sp. NPDC007106 | reverse complement strand
AGACGATCAACGGCGTCAGCTACAACAGCCCGACCTACAACGGCTCCACGGTCACCGGCATCGGCCGGGCCAAGGCCCTGCAGGTCTGGTACCGGGCGCTGAGCGTCTACATGACCTCCACCACCAACTACAAGGGCGCGCGCACCGCGACCCTGAACGCGGCGTCGGACCTCTACGGTGCCGGATCCGCCGAGTACGCCCAGGTCGCCGCCGCCTGGGCCGCGGTGAACGTCAGCTGACGCACCCCGGAACGGGTACCGCGGCAGCCGGGTCTCCAGGGCGGAGGCCCGGCTGCCGCCGCGCCGGTTCCACAGGTGCGGCGAGCCACGGGTGCGGCGAGCCGCCGGCGAGGTCGGCACGTGAGCGGCGGGCACCCGGCACGGCAGCGGTTTACGGGCCCAGGCGGGCGAGTTGGGCGGCGCGGGTGCGGCGCAGGTCGGCGGCGAGTTGCCGGGCGGGCGCCGCGGCACCGGCGGTGGACTCGGAGTCGGCGAGGCGGACGGACTGCTCCAGGTACTCGCGCAGGTGCAGGACGGCGTAGCGGTCGAAGTCGGCGCCTTTGATCCGCTCGGCCTCGGCGTACTCGGCGGCGGTGGTGAAGCCGGGCATGTCGTGGCCGGTGTGCGGGTTGTCGCCGGCCACCCCGCCGAGCCGGGTCAGTTCCTGCAGTCGGGCCAGGTCGCCGCGGCCTCCGGCGGCGATCTCCGAGGCGAGCGAGCGGAGTCCGGGGCCGGTGGCCCGCTTCTCGGTCAACTCGGCCAGCAGGACGTTCTGTTCGGTCATCGGCACCAGCAGTTGCAGCCAGGCCGCGTCGGTCGGGTTGAATGCGGTGGCAGAAGGGGAGGCCGGGGCCGCCACGGCAGCCGCGGGCCGGTCCGACGGCCGGGCGACCGCCGCCAGGGCGCCGCACACCGCGAGGGCGGCCACGGCCGCGGCGGCGAAGGCTCGTCTCATCGTTCCTCCTGGGCCTCCGGGTGCGGCGGGGAAGGGACCCCTCGCCGCACCCGGAGGGGTCGTCGGGTCAGGCCGTGCCGTTGGCACCGCACTTGACGATCGGGTCGATGCAGTCCCGGACCCGGCGGGCCATCTCGGCCGCCGGCCAGACGTTGAAGAAGTCGCCGTGCATCGTGTAGCCGGGCCCGGAGGCCAGCCGCAGCCGCGACGGGTCGCCGGTCACCGGGTAGCGCAGCACCTGCCGGAGTTTGGGCACCGGGATCGGGTGGTTGGCCGGGCAGGCGCCGTTGACCGGGTAGGACATGTGACTCTTGTGGTCGGCGGAGTCGAGGTCCTTGCCGTTCCAGCACTGCGGGAAGTCGAGGTAGGACTCCAGCATCGATCCCGCCGGGCAGTTGACGAAGTCGTGCGAGGGGTTGACCTCGCCGGCGTGCAGGCAGGACCAGCGGGCGATGCTGTTGTCGTTCGGTCCGGTGGCCTTGGCGTTGCCGGCGACGATCCGCAGGCCGCGCGGCAGCGGCTGGGTCTGTGCGATGACGTCGTCGCGGACGCCTTCGCCGAGGTAGTAGAAGGTGGTGCCGGTGGGCTCGACCGGGACGTTGTCGGCGTACAGGGTCGGCACCCAGTAGGAGGAGGTGTCGACGGCGGGGTTGCAGGTGCCGCCGGACTGCTCCAGCCGGCCGAGGTCGGAGTTGGCGTCGGTGGCCGCGTTGCCGAAGAAGCTGTGCATGTGCGAGGCGCCGGGCAGGCCGGGGAAGACGATCGGGTCGTCGGGCAGACGGTGGCTGAACGGGCAGTCGGCGAGGAACTCGGCGACCCGCACGGCGCCCGGCGGCACGCCCTGGGTCCCGACCGAGCCGTAGACCTGGAACTCCCAGAGCGAGACGCCCCAGACGGTGGCGCGGGCGGTGGCCAGGACGCGCACGTAGCGGCCGGTGGCGGTGAGGTCGAGGGTCTGCCGGCCGCCGGTGGCGCCGGTGACCTGGCGGACGGTGAGCCAGTCGTTGCCGTTCGCGGAGACCTGCACCTGGTAGGCGCTGGCGTAGGCGGCCTCCCAGCCGAGGACGATGCGGTCGATCGCGGCGTTCCCGCCGAGGTCGACCCGGATCCACTGGTTGTCGGCGGCGGCGCTGGACCAGCGGGTGCCGTCGTTGCCGTCGACGGCCAGCGAGGCCGGGTAGGCGGCGTTCTCGACCGAGGAGGCGGTGACCGGCCGGCCCTGCGAGATCGGCTGGTCGACGGCCTGCGCCGGGCCGGAGGTGCCGGTCAGCACCGCGCCCGCGGTGAGGACGGCAGCGGCCAGGGCCACCAGACGGCGCCGCCAGGCGGCACGGCGGTGGATCTGCGGGCGCGGTCGGGAGGACCGCAGCACGGTGGGACTCATGGCTCTCCAATCGGGTGGGGGTCGGAGCCTGAGCGCACGGTGCCCGGGTGGGGCCCTTGCCGGACACGTGGGCGTAGAGCGAGGCGGGGCCGGTGCCGAGCTCCTGAGCGACCCGGCGCATCGTCAGGCCCTCGAGCCCTTCGCGGTCG
>NZ_JBEYFP010000831.1:0-2489 GCF_040634455.1 Kitasatospora sp. NPDC007106 | reverse complement strand
CCCCGCTCCCGCTCCCGCTCCCGGCCCCGCTCCCGCTCCCGCTCCCGGTCCCGCTCCCGGCCCCGGCCCGGGAGCCGGATTTCCGATGTCGGGGCGGGATCGCAGGGTGGGCCGAGTCCTGGCTGTCGGGCGGGGTCGTCACATCGCGGACCGGGCGAGGTGGAACAGGCCGGTGCGCATCCGCTGTCCGCCGGGTTCGGGCGGGAGTGCGGCCACGTGGTCGGCTGCCGGGGCGGCGAGGGTCCGTTCGGCGTGGGCGGTGTGGCCGAGGTCAGGTGCGGTGGCGAGCGGGATCGCCACGTGGCGGTGCCGGAACCGGTGGCTCCGATCCTGTACGGGGCGCCGGGAGTGGCGGTCCCGGACATCCGGATCAGCGCCGGATGCTCCGGCAGGTGGACACCGGCCGGTGCGTCATCTGCTCGCGCGTCTGCGAGCAGTGCGGCCACCCGGTTCGCGTCGCCGGGAACCGTCTGTGCCGAGGCTGTCGCGTTCTGGCGGAGCGCGAGGCCGCGAAGACGCCGTGTCCGCGCTGCGGCAGACCCGGACTTCTGCGTGACTCGACTGGCTGATGCGGCTCGTGCTCCCGGCCCCGCCGGCAGAAGCAGCCGCCGCGGGCCTGCCGCGAGTGCGGCCAACTGCGTCGACATGCCGGCCTGGGACTGTGCTCTCCGTGCTGGCAACGACACCCCTGGCGGCCGTTCATTCGCGGGCGAGAACCTGCGCGACCGACTCGCCGATCCGCCCGGCTGGCTCGGCGACTTCGTCGCCCATGTCGCCGCCCGGCACTCATCGCCCGGGCCTGCAGCTTCATCACCGAGCTGGGTGACTCCTGCAGGACGAGCTCCCCGACGCGCCCCATGCCATGCCGGAAAGGTCCCGCGACCTTGGCCGTTCCATGGGCACCTTCGCCCGCACCCTTGAGGACTTCTTCACCACTCACGGCCTGGCCCTGCCCACCGACCAGGCCGAGCGACTTGCCGCGGGACGGGCAAGCGCCGCGTCCCACGCCGTCCCCGAACCCCTCCGTTTCGCTGTCGCCGCCTTCGACATCGCGCGGATGCGGGCCCAGGACCGGGCCCGGCGGGCCGGCACCCGCCCCGCAGCAACCTCACCTCGGAGGCCGCGCTCGCCACCATGTGTGACCTGGCCGTGTTCCTCGCAGGTCAGCGCGGCGAGGGCGACTGGGCCCTGGTCGACGTCCACGACGTCGAAGCGTTCCTGGCCACGCTGCCCAAGGGCCGCAAGCGCCGGCTGACCGTGCTGCGGCAGTTCTTCGGCTTCGCCCGCTTGCAACACCTGGTCCTCGTCGATCCGACCCGCGGACTGACCGTGAAGGAGACCAACGGCTACCGGGGCCGAACCCTCACGCTCGACCAGCAGCGCGATCTGTTCCGCCGGTGGATCTGCGACGACGCCCACCCCCACGAGACCCTGCTCGGCATGCTCGCCCTGCTGCACGGCGCCTCCATCGCCGAGGTCCGCATACTGCAGGTCCACGACATCGACCCAGCGGCGCGAACGGTGCGGCTCGGGAAACGACCGCACCCGGTCCCGCTCGACCCGGCGTCTTGGACGGTGCTGCAACGGTGCCTTGCCCACCGTGAGGCTTGGTCGACGGAGAACCCCCACGTCATGGTCACCAAGGGGGCGAAGGTCGGCCGAAGTCCGGCTTCAACTGCGTACCTGTCACACGTTCTTGACGAGTGCGGTTACCCACCCCGAATGGTCCGCGGCACCCGCCTGGTCGACCTCGTCAACACCATGGATCCCAAGCTCGTCGCCGCGGCCTTCGGCATGGACCCGCAGGCCGCCCTCATCTATCCGGCTGACCGTGTCGACCCCGGACGCATGCCAGCCGACACAAACTCCAGTGCCGGATGACCGTCGGGCGTCTACCCTCTGTTGGAAGCCTCCGACCGGCACCACCTGCCGACGAAGCGAGCGATCATGGCTGATCAGACGAGCCCTCGGCGACTGTATTCATGGGGACGCTCCCGGTTCCAGAGCCAGCCCGCTCCAGTCGTTTGGGCCGGCTGTGTACTTCGGGCCGCGAGTCGGAACCTCGGGGACTTCCCAGAAGTCGACGACGCTCTGCTGCTGGCCCAGACCGAAGAGCGGTGGCCGCAGGCCCGCGACGTGTTCGACCGACTGCGGCGGCGAAACCTGGATCAAAACGCGCCGCTGAACGAGGACCAGGCCCTGCTGTTCACCCTCGCTGAGCTGGTTGCCAAGGTCGCCCACAACGCTGCAGGCGTGCAGCCTCCGTTCGACCATGACTCGGGATGGCACATCGGGCCCGTCGCCCACCGGCTCATGTCAGCAACAGACGACCCCGGGCTTCAGGCCGAGCTCACAACAGCTCTCGGCGGACGGCCAGAGGACATCTGACTGGGCGTTCCGTCCCCGGGTCTGAGGTCAGGTCCACGTCGCGGCCGGGCGGTTCGGCTACCTGGCGCTGCCGGCCGTCCTGGTGATCTGGCCCCGGCTGG
>NZ_JBEYFP010000830.1:0-2493 GCF_040634455.1 Kitasatospora sp. NPDC007106 | reverse complement strand
GGTTAATTGTAGTTATGTGGTTTGATGTACGAATCTCTACCGCACAGGCGCCCGACCTGCCCGGTTGTGGTCCTGTGCGCCGCGCGGGCCGGGGGGGGGGGGGGGGCCCCCCCCCCCCCCACGGAGGGTTCGCGGTCCTTACAGGTACTGCCCGGTGTTGGCGACAGTGTCGATGGACCGACCGGACTCGGCGCCCTGCTTGCCGGTGACGAGGGTGCGGATGAAGACGATCCGCTCGCCCTTCTTTCCGGAGATCCGGGCCCAGTCGTCCGGGTTGGTGGTGTTGGGCAGGTCCTCGTTCTCCTTGAACTCGTCCACGCAGGCGGCGAGCAGGTGGGAGACGCGGAGGCCGCGCTGGCCGTGGTCGAGGAAGTCCTTGATGGCCATCTTCTTCGCCCGGTCCACGATGTTCTGGATCATGGCGCCGGAGTTGAAGTCCTTGAAGTACAGGACCTCCTTGTCGCCGTTGGCGTAGGTGACCTCGAGGAAGCGGTTGTCCTCGGTCTCCGAGTACATCCGCTCGACCACGGACTGGATCATGGCGGCCACGGTGGCGGGCACCGAGCCGTCGTGCTCCTTGACGTCGTCCGGGTGGAACGGCAGCGAGTCCTTGAGGTACTTGGAGAAGATGTCCTTCGCCGCCTCGGCGTCCGGCCGCTCGATCTTGATCTTGACGTCCAGGCGGCCGGGCCGCAGGATCGCCGGGTCGATCATGTCCTCGCGGTTGGAGGCGCCGATGACGATGACGTTCTCCAGGCCCTCCACGCCGTCGATCTCCGCCAGCAGCTGCGGGACGATGGTGTTCTCCACGTCCGAGCTGACGCCGGAGCCGCGGGTGCGGAACAGCGACTCCATCTCGTCGAAGAAGACGATGACGGGCGTGCCCTCGCTCGCCTTCTCCCGGGCCCGCTGGAAGACCAGGCGGATCTGCCGCTCGGTCTCGCCCACGTACTTGTTGAGCAGCTCGGGGCCCTTGATGTTGAGGAAGTAGCTCTTGCCCTGGGGCCGGCCGGTGACCTCGGCGACCTTCTTGGCCAGCGAGTTCGCGACCGCCTTGGCGATCAGCGTCTTGCCGCAGCCGGGCGGGCCGTAGAGCAGGACGCCCTTGGGCGGGCGCAGCTCGTACTCCTTGAAGAGGTCGGCGTGCAGGTAGGGCAGCTCGACCGCGTCGCGGATCTGCTCGATCTGGGTGCCCAGACCGCCGATCTGCCGGTAGTCGATGTCCGGGACCTCCTCGAGGACCAGCTCCTCGACCTCGGACTTCGGGACCACCTCGTAGACGTAGCCGGAGCGGGCCTCCAGCAGCAGCGCGTCGCCGGGCCGCAGGGTGAGGTCGCGCAGCGGCTCGGCGAGCCGGACGACGCGCTCCTCGTCGGTGTGGCCGATCACCAGGGCGCGCTCGCCGTCCTCCAGGACCTCCTTGAGGGTGACGATGTCGCCGATGCTCTCGAAGGCCATCGCGTCCACGACGTTCAGGGCCTCGTTGAGCATGACCTCCTGGCCGCGGCGCAGCTCCTCGGGGTCGATGCTCGGGCTCACGTTGACCCGCAGCTTGCGGCCGCCCGTGAAGATGTCGACGGTGCCGTCCTCGTTGGCTTCGAGGAAGGTGCCGAACCCGGCCGGCGGCTGGGCGAGGCGGTCGACCTCCTCCTTGAGGGCCACGATCTGGTCGCGGGCCTCGCGGAGGGTGGCGGCGAGCCGCTCGTTCTGGGCGGTGACACCGGCCAGGTTGGTCTGGAGCTCGACGATGCGCTCCTCGAGGATTCTCGAGTTGCGCGGCGAGTCGGCGAGCTTGCGACGCAGGACGGCGATCTCCTGCTCGAGGTACGAGACCTGCGCGGCCTCGTCGGAACCACGAGCGGGCCGGCCGGCGCTGCGGTTGTAGTCGTCATCGTGGGCTGCCACGGTCCTCACCTCCTCCTGGGGGAGCTGGACGACCCAAACCTACCTGCAGCCAGGGGTCTGTAAACCCCTAGATCAGAAAGATGGATCGGGCGTGTCCGATCTTCGCCCTTGCGTTGCGTCCCCTCTGGTAGTGGATGTGCCCACCGCTCAACGGTTCAAAGCAGGGCGGGGGTAAGGTCGGCTCTGGAGTGCGAGTGGAAATGCCGCGCAAAGCGGGGCGTTCCGTGACAGAAACGGCAGGGAACATGTCGGCCACCGGCGAAGAGCTCGAAGTCTGGATCGACCAGGATCTGTGCACGGGCGACGGCATCTGCGCGCAGTACGCGCCGGAGGTCTTCGAGCTGGACATCGACGGCCTCGCCTACGTGAAGGGCGAGGACGACGAGCTGCGCCAGCGGCCCGGCGAGACGGTGCCCGTCCCGCTGACCCTGCTTCAGGACGTGGTGGACTCCGCCAAGGACTGCCCCGGCGACTGCATCCACGTGCGCCGGGACGGTGATCCGGTTGTCCCCGTCGACGAAGACGACCTTGGGCAGGTACGCCTTGGCCTCGGCGGTGTCCATCTGGCCGTACGCGATGAGGATCACG
>NZ_JBEYFP010000829.1:0-2500 GCF_040634455.1 Kitasatospora sp. NPDC007106 | reverse complement strand
CTTCATGGCCCGATCATGCACGGCCCGGGCGAACCCGTACCGGAGTACGGCGAATCCCGGACAGGCCACCGGTCGGTGTGCCATGGGCGGAAGGAGCCGGCAGGAGCGGCCTACCGGTGCCCGGGTTCCGGCGGGGCGAGCCCGTCCGCCGGGTGTCGCGGGAGGGTTGCGGTGCCGCAGTGCCGCTCGACGGTCTCGGCGAAGGCGAGCGCCAGCGGTGAGAGGGCGTCCCAGCGGCGGACGGCCCAGCCCGCGGTGAGGGCCGGCAGTCCGGGGACGGGGATCAGCCGCAGGTCGGGGTGGCCGGGGCCGCTCCAGGCGGGCAGGGCCGGGACGACGGCGCGGCCGAGGCCCAGTTCGGCGAGGAGGATCGCGGTGTCCCAGTCGGTGACGCTGGTGTCGAAGACCGGCCGGATCCCGGACTCGGCCAGCCACGCGGCGAGTTGGCGCCGCGCGGTCGAGTTCTCGGGGAGTCCGATGAGCCGCGCGTCCTGCAGGTCGGCCGGCGAGACCTCGGTCCTCGTGGCGAGCGGGTCGGCGGCGGAGACGGCGAGGGACCACGGGAGTTCGACCACCGGGCGCTGCTCGACGGCGCGGGCGGCGGGCCCGAGGGTGATCCAGGCGAGGTCGACGCTGCCGGCGGCCAGGGCGTCGAAGCAGCCGCGGCTGGCGGTCTCGGTCTGGAACTCGAGGCTGGCCCGTGGGAAGTGCCGCCGGAAGTCGACCACGGCCGCGGCCATGAAGTGCCGCACGGTGGTGGCGCCCGTGGTGACCCGCACCGAGCCGACACCGGAGCGGGCCGCGGCCTCGAGCCGCCGCAGGGTGTGGTCGATGCACCCCAGTCCCTCGGTGACGGCCGCGTCGAGCATGCGCCCGTACGCGGTCGGCAGTACGCCGCGGGTGTGCCGTTCGAGCAGGCTCAGGCCCAGCTCGCGTTCCAGCCGCTTCACGTGCTGGCTGACGGCGGACTGGGTGCAGGAGAGGTCCCGGGCGGCGGCGCTCAGCGAGCCCGTCCGGCAGACGGCGGTGAAGACGCGGAGGTCGTCGAGTGTCACGGTGACCCAAGGTATCGCTTGGGTCCGTGGCAGCGAATCCGAGGATTGACTGGGGTTTTCGCCATGCTTGATCATCGCTGCAGGGCCCAGGGCGGCAACCCGCCGTCGCCTCCACCCGATCCGGACGGGCGGGTGCGGCGGCGGGTGTCGACCCGCACGGTCCCGTGTTCGCCCGCGCGGAGCCGCATCGGCGCCGACCGTGAAGTGCGGTGATCCGTGGGGCACTTCGCGGCACTCGGCCGCACCGGACCCGCAGACCACAGGAGCACATGTGACCACCACCCCCCTGACCGTGGCCGTCCTCGGACCGGGCGGCGTCGGAGGCTTGATCGGCGCGCTGCTCGCCCGTGCCGGACACCGCGTCGTCTGCCTGGCCGGCGAGTCCACCGCGGCCGTCCTGCGCAGGGACGGTCTGCACGTCGAGAGCGCCCGGTTCGGGGAGTTCACCGTCGCGGTCGAGGCCGACACGCTGCTGCGGCAGCCGGTGGACGCCGTCTTCGTGACGGTCAAGCAGACCGCCTTGGAGTCGGCGCTCGACCGGGTCCCGGCCGGGGTCCTCGGCGGCGCCGCCGTGGTCCCGCTGCTCAACGGACTCGACCACCTCGCCGTGCTGCGCGGACGCCGCCCCGCGGCTCGGGTGGTCGCCGGCACGATCAGGGTCGAGGCGACCCGCACCGCTCCGGGGCGCATCCGCCACGGCAGCCCGTTCGCCGACGTCCAACTCGCCGGACCGGCGGACGACCTGGCCGAGGCCCTGCGCGGGGCGGGCCTGGGCGCGACCCTGCGGTCCGACGAGACCTCGATGCTGTGGGAGAAGCTCGCCTTCCTGGCACCGTTCGCCCTGCTGACCACCCGGTACCGGGCGGACGCCGGAACGGTCCGCAGCGACCTGCGCCCGGAACTCGTCGCCGTGGTCGAGGAGATCACCGGTGTCGCCCGGGCCGCGGGCACCGCGGTGACGGCCGAGGACGTGCTCGCCTTCTTCGACCGCTCGCCGCACGCGATGAGGTCCTCGATGCAGCGCGACGCGGAGGCCGGACGTCCGCTCGAACTCGACGCGATCGGCGGCGCCGTGCTGCGGGCCGCCGCCGCCCACGGGATCGCCGCCCCGGCCACGGCCCGGCTGGTCGCGGACGTCGCCCGCGGCACCGGCCGGGAGGTGTGACGCCGCCCCGGACGGCCCGGACGACGGTCGGTCAGCCGAGCGGTCCCGGGCGGAGGTCGCCGAGCAGCTCCGCCCGGCCGGTGATCACGTCGGTCAGGATCGACCGGGCGACGGCGAGCAGTTCGGCGACCTCGGGGCTGGCGATCCGGTAGATCACGGTGGCGCCGTCGCGGCGGGAGGTGACCACCCCGGCGCGGCGGAGCACGGCGAGCTGCTGGGAGAGGTTGGAGGCCTCCACGCCGACGTCGGTGAGGAGTTCGGCGACGGCGTGCTCGCGCTG
>NZ_JBEYFP010000828.1:0-2502 GCF_040634455.1 Kitasatospora sp. NPDC007106 | reverse complement strand
GGCGTTCCCCCGCGACGGTGCCGACGGCATGATGCCTCTGTCCCACCGGCCCGGAAGTCCAGGCCGGTCCCCGACCCGTACGCCGACCTGCCGCCGAAAGGGCCCGCTCCGTGACGAGTACCGCCTCGACGCCCTCGACCGCCCCCGACCCCGGCGACGCCCCCGCCCCCGCCGCGTCCCCCAACTCCGCCGCATCCGCCGACGCCGCATCCGCCGAGGCCGCGCCCGTCGACGCCGCGCAGCGCCGCGTCCTGACCGTCCTGGTCGCCTCCCAGGTGCTCAGCGGGGCGGGCCTCGCCGCGGGGATCACCGTCGGCGCCCTGCTGGCGCAACAGATGCTCGGCTCGGCCGGGCTGGCCGGCCTGCCCAGTGCGCTGTTCACCGCGGGCAGTGCGATCGCCGCGATCGCGGTCAGCCGCGTCTCGGCGGCCCGCGGCCGCCGGCCGGGGCTGGCGCTCGGCTACGCGACCGGCGCGGTCGGCAGCGCCGGGGTGATCGCCGCCGCCGTCGCCGACAGTCCCGTCCTGCTGTTCGCCGCCCTGCTCGTGTACGGCGCGGGGACGGCAACCAACCTGCAGGCCCGCTACGCCGGGGCCGACCTCGCCGCGCCCACCCACCGGGCCCGCGCCGTGTCGACCGTGCTGGTCGCCACCACCCTCGGCGGCATCGCGGGCCCGAACCTGGCCGCACCCACCGGGGACCTCGCGGCGGTCCTCGGCATACCCCGGCTGGCTGGGCCGTTCCTGCTGGCCGGGGCCGCCTACGCGGCGGCGGCCGCCGTCCTCGCGATCGGGTTGCGCCCCGACCCGCTGCTGCTCGCCCGGGAACGCGCCGAGGCCGCCGGTGCGGATGCCGCCGCCGGCCGGGCGGACACCGTGCAGGAGCCGGCCGCGGGGATCCGGCGCGGTGTGCTGCTCGGCACCTCGGTGATGGTCCTCACCCAGGGCGTCATGGTGGCCGTGATGACCATGACGCCCGTCCACATGCACGACATGGGGCACGGGACCGCGGCCTCGGGGCTGGTGATCGCGATCCACATCGGCGCGATGTACCTGCCGTCGCCGCTGACCGGCCGGCTGGTCGACCGCTACGGGCGGACGGCACTGGCGACGGCCTCCGGTCTGACCCTGCTCGCGGCGGGCGTACTGGCCGCGCTCGCACCCGGCGGGTCCGTCCCGCTGCTGGCGCTGGCGCTGGCCCTGCTCGGTCTGGGCTGGAACTTCGGGCTGGTCGCCGGTACCGCGATCATCACCGACGCGGTGCCGCTGGCGACCCGGGCCCGGACCCAGGGCATGGTCGACGTCGCCATCGCCGTCTCCGGCGCCGCGGGCGGCCTGGCCTCGGGCGCCGTCGTCGACCTCGCCGGCTACCCGGTGCTGGCGCTCGGCGGCGGCCTCCTCGCGCTCGCCGTGCTCCCCGCCGTCGTCCTGACCGCCCGCGGCGGCCCGGTGGTGCGTTAGCCGTACCGATCGCAGGTCCGCAGACGACTGCCGCCGCCGGCAGGGGGCCGGCGGCGGCAGTCGGAGGATGCGGGCGTCCGCGGACGTCAGCCGGCGAAGGCCTCGACCACGGACCAGACGGCGAGCAGGCCCATGCAGACACCGCCGACGCGCTGGACCATCCGCAGCGGCACCCGCTTGGCGATGAAGCGGCCGACCACCAGGGCGAGGGCGGAGACGCTCATCAGTGCCGCGGCCGAGCCGATCGCGGTGGAGAGCACGCCGTTGGTCGCGGCGAGGTTCGCGGTGGTGATCTGGGTCAGGTCGCCCCACTCGCCGATGAACACGGCCATGAACGCCGCCGTCCACACCGGCCAGAACCCGGTGACCGTCCGGCCGGCCTCGTCCGCGCCGTCCTCGTCTCCGCCGCTGCGCAGCAGCACGAAGGCGCCGAAGGCGAACAGGGCGGCCGAGACCAGCTTCACGGCGACGTTCGGCAGCAGGCCGATCAGGCTTCCGGCGCCCACGGCGATGGCGACGTGGACGATGAAGGCGCTGGAGGCGCCGATCCAGACGTAGAGCGGGCGCATCCGCGTGCCCATGGCGAGGGACGCGAACATCGTCTTGTCGGGGAGTTCGGCGAGGAAGATCAGACCGAAGGCGGTGAGGATCGCCAGGGGGTCGAGGGACATCCGGAGGCTCTCTACTGGGGCCGGGCCGGAGTGTCGGTGCGAACACCCGTCGTGGGTGGTCCGGGAGGACGCCTCGGCCCGGCACGACGAATCGACCCCCGCGGGTGCGGGCGCCGGTCATGCCTTGCCGAAGGTCTCGTCCACCGCACCACCCTGAGGTGCTGCGGCCCGGCGGCCGGGCCGTCCGCTGGTGTGCGGGCGTCCAGTGTGTCGACGTACCGGTGTTTCGGGACTACTCCCCTTCGCACCTCCAGTGTATCGGGCCCGTGCGGGACACCCGCCCCGGGGTCGGCCGCGGCGGCCGCGGTCAGTCGACGACCGGGCTGCGGCGCTCCAGCAGGACGACGTCGTGCCTCGGCCGTCCCGACGGC
>NZ_JBEYFP010000827.1:0-2503 GCF_040634455.1 Kitasatospora sp. NPDC007106 | reverse complement strand
GCGACGCCAGAGGCTGGCACCGGCTCACGGTCGACGCGGTCGCGGCCGTCCTCACCGGCGCGCCGCTCGTCCTGGCCTCCGCGACCCCGGTCGGCCCGGACGCCTCCTCCCGGCCGCCGTACCTGCAGAACTCGCACCATCCGGAGTAGGGCGCACCCGTGCCCACCGCCGCCCCGGAGGGACAGGTCACGGCCGCACGCCGTACGCTGCCGCCATGACCGGTGACCGAATGACCGTCCGCGCCGCCCTTGAGACGCTGCTCGCGGGCAACAGGCGTTTCACCGCCGGTTCCCCCGAGCACCCGAACCAGGACGCCGCACGACGCGCCGCCACGGCACCCGCCCAGAGCCCTTTCGCGGTGCTGTTCGGCTGCTCCGACTCCCGTCTCGCGGCAGAGATCATCTTCGACCGGGGGCTGGGTGACCTGTTCGTCGTCCGTACCGCCGGCCACGTGATGGGGCCGGAGGTGCTCGGCAGCATCGAGTACGGCGTCAGCGTGCTGGGCAGCCCGCTGGTCGTGGTGCTCGGGCACGACTCCTGCGGGGCGGTGGCCGCCACCCGTGCCGCCGTCCAGGACGGGACCACCGCCACCGGCTACGTGCGCGACGTGATCGAGCGGGTCACCCCGAGCGTCCTGGCCGCCCGCGCCGCCGGCCACACCGAGGACGGCGACTTCATCGACACTCACATACGCCACACCGTCGACCTGCTGGTCGAGCGCTCCCGTACCCTCGCCGACGCCGTGGAGGCAGGCACTGTCGCCGTGGTCGGCCTGTCCTACCGGCTCGCCGACGGCACGGCCCGCGTCGTCACCGCTCGCGGCCTGGACACCGCCACGCTCGTCGCCGCCCGGCAGTAGGGCACCCCGGCGTCCCCGCGCACCGCCGGGACAGCGTGCGGGGGACGCTGATCCCGGGACCCGCCGTGCGCCGGGGCCGCTCCGCCAGGGGCGACGGCCTGCTCCGCCGGTTCCGGCACCCGGGGCTCGGTCCTCCGGAGCCGTTCTGCCTCGTCCGTCCTGCGGCGTCGACCGGTCGGCGGTCGCCGCAGCGCGCCGCAGGACGGAGTGCGCGGCCCGGTTCCTGAGCGGCCTGCCGATGTCGGGCAAGCCGTGGAGGACCGGTGCGCAATCGCTGCGAGCGGAGGCGACGCGGAGGAGAGATGACGCTCGTCGTAGCCCGCCCAGGGAGGTGCATCGCCGTGACCCCGCGACTGACGGAGCGCGAGCTGCGCGACCTCGACCGGATCGAACGCCACCTGCGTCACACCGATCCGGCTCTCGACAGACTGCTCGGCCGGCAGCCCTCGGTCCGCCGCCTGGTACGGCGCCCGAGGGTCCTGGCGCTGACCGTCACCGTCCTGACACTCACCACTGCGGGTCTCGCGCTCTGTGCGGCTTCGGGCCTCACCGCGGCCGCAGTCCCGGCCGGGGCGGCGGCGGTCGGGCTGGCCGTCAGCTTCCGTAGGCTCTCCCGCCTGGCCCGCGGCTGAACCGCCTCGCGGCTGAGTCGTCAGGCGTCATGTCCGCCGGCTGCGCAAGGAGCTGTTTTCAAAGGACGCTCGGGTGGTCGATTGAGGGGCGCGTGGGGGCACCTATGTGGCATCCGTACGCCTTTGAAGACACGTCCAAGGCCCGTCGGCCCCCGGAGTGGCGACGAGGCCGTGGCCCGGCGGGGGTGCCGACCCGGGACCGGGACCGGCCCGACGTGCCGTCCGTGCCCGACGGAAACGGGGCCTTCGGAGGTGGTGCGACCGGTCGTCAGGTCCTTGCCGACCAGGGACGGTGGAGGTTCTCGTGAGGCTCGACGGGCTCCGATTGCTGGTGGCCGGTGCCACCGGCGTCCTCGGGGGCGGGATCGCCCTCGCAGCGGTGGAGGGCGGCGCGAGGGTGGTGCCGGCCGGGCGCGACCTGCAACGGCTCGCCGAGGTCGCCCGACGACTCGGCGGCCCGCCAAGTCTGGTCTTCGAGGCCTACGACCTGGACGCCTGCCGGAAACTCGCCCCGGCTGCGGCGGACCTGCTCGGCGGTCTGGACGCCGTCCTGGTGGCCTTCGGCGTCGTCGCGTTCGGCCGGGCCGAGGACATGCCGGCACCGGTCGAGGAGCACCTCATGGCGGTGAACGCCCTCGCACCCATGTCCGTTCTCGGCGGAGCCGTCCACGTGATCGGCCGGGAGGGTGCGATCGGGGCCCTGTCCGGGGTCGTGGCCGACCGCCCGACGCCGGACACCGCGGCCTACGGCGCCTCGAAGGCTGCGCTCTGCGGTTGGCTCTCCACCGTCCGCGTCGAGCAGCGGCGCAACGGGATCACGGTGCTCGACGCCCGCCTGCCGCACCTCGACACGGGTCTGGCGGACCGGGCGGTCACCGGGACCGCTCCCCGGCTGCCGCGCGGTGCGAGGACCGGGCCGTGGACGACGGCCGTCCTCGACGGTCTCGTCTCGGGCGCCGCTCTCCTCGTACCCGACCCCGCCACCGGCCGGCCGCGGCTCCTGATGCAGGAG
>NZ_JBEYFP010000826.1:0-2506 GCF_040634455.1 Kitasatospora sp. NPDC007106 | reverse complement strand
GGTACATCGGTACCGGGGCCGGCCCGTTCTCCTGCCCGGCCACGAACGCCCGGGCAGCACCGGGACGCAGGGACGGTCAGTGGGCGAGCCGCAGGTTCCAGACCTTCAGGTCGGCGTCCAGCTCTCCGTAGCTGCCCTGGTCGTAGTGGGTCCCGGTGACGGTCACCAGGCCGATCGGCGAACTCTCGTTCACCACGCAGACCCGGTCGCCCTCGGCGACGTCGACCTCCTGGCGCGCCCGCGTCTGCAGCAGGTCCCGGCAGCCCTCCGCCGTGGGCTCGCCCGGCCCCTCCCAGGGAGCGACCTGGCCCTTGATCTTCATGCCGCTGCTGCCGCTGCGCTGGGCGCTCGGGAAGTTGACGGCGCCGGTGCCCTTACGGGGCGGCAGGGCGGACAGGTCGATGCCCTCCATGCCGAAGAGGATCTTCCCCGACCAGCGCACCGCGGCGCCCGCACCGGCCCCCGCGGGCGCCGGGGAGACGGCGGTCGCAGCATCGCCCGTGCCGGCCGACGCGCCCTGCCCGGCGACCGTGACGGTGACCTGCGGTGCCGGTCCGGGCGCGGCGGAGGACCCCGAACCGCCGCCCGTGAACGCCGCGATCGCGCTGGCCACGCCCGCCGCGGCGCTGACCACCGCGGCGACCACGCCCCAGGTCTTCGCGTTCGAGCGGTGCGGCGCCGGGTGACCGGCCGTCGGAGATCCGAACGTCGGAGACCCGGACGGCGGGGTCTGGTGCGGCGGGGTCCAGTGCGGTGGCGGGTCCTGCGACGGATACTGCATCAAGTCCCCCGATCGGTCCTGGGATCGCCGGGCCTGAGCGGCGGCGATCTGCCGGAACGATAGCCGAAGCGCGCACCGGCCCGCTGGCCCCCGCGGAACGGGGTCATGCCCTGCCCCACCTACCCGGCGGGGCGGCGGTTGAACGGACAACGGCCCGCGGTGAGGCCGTACTCGGGCGGGGCCGGGCACCTCACCCGTGCCGACCCGGCGGCGCGCTCGCAGCGCGGCGGATCCCCACGAACACAAGGCCCGGCCGCGGCGGGGAGGGCGGATGCGGGAGCCGGTGGGATTCGAACCCACGGGCGGGACCGGAGCAGGACCGCTCCTCCTCCACCGATCGATACCCGGGGTGCCTCCGGTGTACCGATTGCAATGGGCCACTCTGCCACGGGCCGCATCCTGCGGGACTGCGCGGTCCCGCTGCCACGATCGTACGGACTCCGCCGTCGGCCGCACGACCGGTTTGCCGGCAGGGCGCGGCCGATCGGCCGGACGACGTGGTCGGACGACGTGGTCGTGGGCTGCGCTCAGTCCGTGCCGGAGCCGGTGTTCCAGGCGAGGTGGAGCTGCTCCCCGGTGTCGGCGGCCTGGCGAAGACCGGCCTGGTAGGCCGGTTCCCAGGCCGCCCGGTCGTTCAGGTCGGAGCCGAAGGCGCGCAGTGATCCGGCATCGGGCTCGACGGTCACCACGGTGTGTGCGGCGGCCACCGCCAGCTCCTGCTGCAGGAGCTCGCGGGGGAACAGGTGCGCCTGCGGGTCGATCACGACCAGCGTGCGGGCTCCGGCCGCGAGTCCGGCGCTGGTCGCCGACCGCAGGGACCCGTCCATGTAGCGGCGGCCGTTGACGGTGATCGGCGGGTAGATGCCGGGGAAGGCCGTGCTCGCCGCCACGGCGGCGGCCAGCGGTGCGCCGCTCGTGCGGTCGAAGACCTCCTGCTCGCCGGTCCCGGCGTCCACCGCGGTGATCAGCAGTCGCCGGTCCGGCCATCGGTCCGCGCCGACCATGGCGCGCATCCGGTCGACGTGTGCCTGCTCGGGGCCGGTCTCGGCCGCGAGCGCGATCCGGCCGACCCGGCGCCGCGCACCCGCCGGGTCCGAGGCGGCAGCGCCGAGCACGGCGAAGGCCTCGCCGAGCCGGCGTCCGTCCACCCGGGGAGGGGTGCTGCCCGCGTCGTCGGGGCGTACGGGGGTGGCGAGCCGGCCGGGGTCCTGACCGGTGGCCAGCAGCGCGGCGGTGATCGCGCCGGCCGAGGTACCCACGATCAGATCGGCCGCGCCGAGGTCCACTCCGCTGCGGCGCAGCCCGCGGGCGAACCCGGCCGTCCAGGCCGTGCCGACGGGCCCTCCGGCGCCCAGGACGAGTGCCCGGTCCGGTGCGTGCATACCTGCCCCCCTCGTTAGTGAAACAGTCGTACCATATACTGACGTCGACTCAGATTCTCGCCACTGGAAGGACGATCCGCCGTGGGGCGACCTCCGGATCCCGGCCGACGGGAGGCCACGCTGGCGCGGGCGACCGACTACGTGCTGGCGCACGGCCTCGCCGGGCTGAGCCTGCGGCCGCTGGCCGCCGCGCTGGGGACCAGCCCCCGGATGCTGCTCTACGACTTCGGCAGCAAGCAGGAGTTGGTGTCCGCCGTGCTGGCCGAGGCCCGCCGCCGTGGTGCGGCCCGCCTGGCCGAGGGCCTGCCGGCGGAGGCGGCCTCGCCGGAGGAGCACCTGCGCG
>NZ_JBEYFP010000825.1:0-2507 GCF_040634455.1 Kitasatospora sp. NPDC007106 | reverse complement strand
TCACCGTCGTGGTGTATGGCGCAATGCACGCCGTGCCTGCCAGGCTGACACCGAGTGCCAACCACCCACGGTCACCCGGCTGGGCGGCGCCGCGGTGAGGCCGCAGGCGGCCGCCGCCGACGGCTGGTGGGGCACGAAGATCGACGCGATCGAGGTGTCCGACGACGAGGAGCCGTGGTTCAAGGGCGCGGCCGAGATGTACGCCCTGGTCACCGGCTTCGGCACGGACGGCAAGGTGCGGGTCGACCCGGTCGACATGCCGTACCTGGACTACGACGGGACGGTCTACCGGCCCAACCAGATCCTGGTGAACTGGTCGAACTACAAGTACGACCTGGCCGACGTGGTGCTGATGGAGGAGGACGGCAGCACCAACTACCAGGCCCTCGCCAAGGCCATCGCGGCCGTCCTGCTCACGGTCACCGACCAGGGCGCGTACATCCCGCTGGTCAACGCGGTGCTGGACGCGATCCCCACCGAGTGGTGGACGGACGACCCGGACTACGTCGACTCCTGGTACACCCTGGCCCGGACGTCCTCGGGCCGGCTGAACGGCGCCCGGGGCAACGGCTGGATGAACGTCTCGCCGTACTGGGTGTCCGCCTTCTGATCTGCCCTGATCGGCAGCAATTCCCGTGGAAATGTGGACAGATCGGATAGATTGCTCCACGGAACACCCGGCCGCCGCGCGACGGGCGGGGCGGCCGGGCCCCACGACGAGGGAGTGCTGCTCTGATGGCCCAGCAGGTACGGGGTGTGATCGCGCGGTCCAAGGGTGCGCCGGTCGAGGTGGTGACGGTGGTGGTGCCCGACCCGGGGCCGGGAGAGGCAGTGGTGAAGGTGCAGGCCTGCGGGGTGTGCCACACCGACCTGCACTACCGCGAGGGCGGCATCAACGACGAGTTCCCCTTCCTGCTCGGCCACGAGGCCGCGGGCGTGGTGGAGTCGGTCGGCGAGGGCGTCACCGACGTCGCCCCGGGTGACTTCGTGATCCTCAACTGGCGTGCGGTGTGCGGCGACTGCCGGGCCTGTCGGCGCGGCCGGCCGTGGTACTGCTTCGCCACCCACAACGCGAAGCAGAAGATGACGCTGACCGACGGCACGGAGCTGTCGCCCGCGCTCGGGATCGGCGCCTTCGCCGAGAAGACGCTGGTCGCGGCGGGCCAGTGCACCAAGGTCGACCCGGCCGCCTCGCCCGCCGCGGCGGGCCTGCTGGGCTGCGGCGTGATGGCCGGCCTCGGCGCGGCGATCAACACCGGCGGGGTGGGCCGCGGCGACTCCGTCGCGGTGATCGGCTGCGGCGGTGTCGGCAGCGCGGCCGTGCTCGGCGCCCGGCTGGCCGGTGCGTCCCGGATCATCGCGGTCGACGTCGACGCCCGCAAGCTCGCCGCCGCGCAGAAGTTCGGCGCCACCCACACCGTCGACTCCTCCGCCGCGGACGCCGTCGAGGCGATCCGCGAGCTGACCGGCGGCAACGGCGCGGACGTGGTCATCGACGCGGTCGGCCGCCCCGAGACCTACAAGCAGGCCTTCTACGCGCGGGACCTGGCCGGCACCGTCGTCCTGGTCGGCGTGCCCACCCCGGAGATGCAGCTGGAGCTGCCGCTGCTGGACGTCTTCGGCCGCGGCGGCGCCCTCAAGTCCTCCTGGTACGGGGACTGCCTGCCGAGCCGGGACTTCCCGATGCTGATCGACCTCTACCTGCAGGGCCGGCTCGACCTGGACGCCTTCGTCAGCGAGACCATCCCGCTGGACGGCGTCGAGCAGGCCTTCGAGCGGATGCACAAGGGCGAGGTCCTGCGATCGGTGGTGCTGTTCTGATGGCCGCCCGGATCGAACACCTCGTCACCTCCGGCGAGTTCACGCTGGACGGCGGCACCTGGCAGGTCGACAACAACGTCTGGATCGTCGGCGACGACGAGCAGGTGCTGGTGATCGACCCGGCCCACGACGCCGAGGCGGTCGCCGCCGCGATCGGCGACCGGCGGCTGCTCGCGATCGTCTGCACCCACGGGCACAACGACCACGTCAACGCCGCCCCCGAACTCGCCGACCGGACGGGCGCGCCCGTCCTGCTCCACCGCGAGGACGGCGTGCTCTGGCAGCAGACCCACCCGGGCTTCAAGCCGGACGCCGAACTGGCGGACGGGCAGCGCCTGACGGCGGCCGGCACCGAGCTGACCGTGCTGCACACCCCGGGGCACAGCCCCGGCGCGGTCTGCCTGTACGCGCCCGACCTCGGCACCGTGTTCAGCGGCGACACCCTCTTCGCGGGCGGCCCCGGCGCCACCGGCCGGTCCTTCTCCGACTTCCCGACGATCATCCGCTCGATCAGCGAGCGGCTGCTCGTCCTGCCGCCGGAGACGGTCGTCCGCACCGGCCACGGCGACTCCACCACCATCGGCACGGAGGCCCCGCACCTGGAGGAGTGGATCGCCCGAGGGCACTAGGGAGTCCTCAGGAGTCACGGTGCACCACAAGGGGCGCGTGGGGGCACCTCCCGCGCC
>NZ_JBEYFP010000824.1:0-2508 GCF_040634455.1 Kitasatospora sp. NPDC007106 | reverse complement strand
CGAGACTGGGTGCACCTGCACGGCTCCGCGGGACGTCCCCCGGCCGCGCGGTCCGCTCTCCCGACGGAACCGTGGCACCGCGTCGATCGTCACGCCCTCTTCTTCGGCTGGCTGACCGACCGCCTCGGCCGGAAGAAGCTCTTCATGGTGACGCTCGGCGTCTACCTCGCGGCGACCGCCGTCACCGCACTCGCCTGGACGCCCTGGTTCTTCTTCCTCTGCCGGTTCTTCACCGGCTTCGGCATCGGCGGCGAGTATGCGGCGATCAACTCGGCGATCGACGAGCTGATCCCGGCCAGGGTCCGCGGCAGGGTCGACCTGATCATCAACGGCAGCTTCTGGATCGGTGCCGCGATCGGCGCCTTCGCCTCGATCGCCCTGCTGAACACCGCGCTGTTCGCGACCGACGTCGGCTGGCGGCTCTCCTTCGCCCTCGGCGTCGTTCTCGGCCTCGTCATCCTGCTGGTGCGGCGGCACGTCCCGGAGAGCCCCCGCTGGCTGTTCACGCACGGCCGCGCCGAGGAGGCCGAACGCCTGGTGGACGACGTGGAACGGACGGTCGCGGAGGAGACCGGGGAGAAGCTCCCGCCCGCCACCGAGGAGATCACCATCAGGCCCAGGGGAGCGCTCGGGTTCATCACCATCGCCCGGACGGTGACCTCCACCTATCCGCGGCGGACGGTCCTCGGCCTCGCCCTCTTCGTCGGCCAGGCCTTCCTCTACAACTCCGTCACCTTCGGCTACGCGGTGATCCTCACGACGTTCTTCAACGTCCCCGACGGCAACACCGGGTACTACTTCGCCGTCATCGCCGTCGGCAACTTCCTCGGACCGCTGCTGCTCGGCCACCTCTTCGACTCGGTCGGCCGCAAACCGATGATCGCCGGCACCTACATCGGCTCGGGCGTGCTGCTCTTCCTGACGGCCTACCTCTTCCAGCAGGGCACGCTCGACGCGACGACCATGACGGTGTGCTGGACGGCCGTGCTGTTCCTCGCCTCCGCCGGCGCCAGCGCCGCCTACCTGACCGTCAGCGAGATCTTCCCGCTGGAGACCAGGGCGCTGTGCATCGCGTTCTTCTACGCCGTCGGCACCGCGATCGGCGGCATCACCGGACCGCTGCTCTTCAACGGCCTGGTCAGCAGCGGCAAGACCGCCGACACCACGCTTGCCTTCTCGATCGGCGCCGCACTGATGGTGGTGGCGGGACTCGTCGAGGCGGCGATCGGGGTGAAGGCCGAGCGCCGCAGCCTGGAGTCGCTCGCCGCGCCGCTCAGCCAGGTGCAGGCCGCGGCCGCCGGGCCTTCCTGACGGCGGCAGGCCGTGACACCGGTGCGCGGCACCGGTCCGGCCGGGCGGCGACCGCGCCACCCGCGGTCCCCCGTCCGGCCGGGTTCTTCCCGGCGGAGCTGGGCAGACGCGGAACCGGAGCCTCTCCGCCCGCGGCGGACCGGACCGCGGCCGCCGGCACCGCGGCCGCCGGACGGCAGCCGCGGCGGGGGACAGCCGCTCCGACGGGAGCAGCGCACACAGTGGTCGGACACGGTCGACGGAGTGAGCACATGGCGAAGGGCGCCGCAGGGCGGCCACGGCACGCCGCCGGGGCCGCACGGACCGTCTCCGAACGCCACCGGTGCTACTTCGGCGCACCCGGGGACATCCGGTCGGGCCGCGACTTCACCACCAGGGTCCTCGACGAGTGGGGGCGCCCCGGCGGCGAGGAGCGCCGTGCCGACATGCTGCTGGTGGTCTCCGAACTGCTCTCCAACGCCCTCCTGCACGGCGGCAGCCCGATCGAACTCACCCTGGTGCGGGACGGCCCGTCCGCCCGGGTCGAGGTCTTCGACGGCGGACCGGGCAGCCCCGCCCCCCGCGAACCGCCGGAGGCCGCCAACGGGCCCGGCGGCCGGGGACTGCACATCGTCGACCGGCTGAGCACCGGCTGGGGAGTCGTCCCGCACCACCACGGCAAGACCGTCTGGGCGGACCTCAGCCTCGCCGGCCGGGACGGGCAGGACGACGAGGAGCACCCCTGACCCGGCCCGTGCATCGGACGGCGGCGCCGGGGCAGACGCGGGTGGGGGAACCTCCCCCGCAAGCCCGAAAGGAGACAGCCGATGCTCGCGCTCGGACTCCTGCTGCTGGCGGCGACCGGTGCCTTCACCGGACTGCTGATCGCCGACAACCTCGACGGCGGACCGACCACCACGGTGGCCGTGCTCGGCAACCACATCGCCACCATGAACAGCCTCGCGGTCTTCCTCGCAGGGATCGCGCTGACCCTGATCTTCGTCTTCGGCTGCCTGCTGGTGGCCGCCGGCAGCCGTCGGCACCGCCGCCGCAGCGCCGAACTGCGCACCTCCCGCCGGGCCCGCGCCGCGGCCGCCCCAGCGGAGCCCGCCACCATCCGGCCGTACCCCGACCAGTCCTACGCCGCCGCGCCCGAGCCGCAGCCGTACGCGGACCGGGCACCGCTCGGCGGCGCCGCGGGAGGCCCGGCCGACCCCG
>NZ_JBEYFP010000823.1:0-2511 GCF_040634455.1 Kitasatospora sp. NPDC007106 | reverse complement strand
CCCCGGTCCGGTCGGACCGGGGGCCCGTCGCGCGCGGGCGCGCGCGGCGGCTCCGAACGCCCCGCACAACGCGCCGGGCGGCGACAGGTCACGGCCTTTCACTCAATCAGGTGGCATGGCGGCGGGCGCTCCTGGAGTTGTCGGCGATCCGCTCTACCTTCGTGCTGTCGGACCGAACAGGTGTGGGGGAGAGGCGCCGGCACCGGGCCCCGAGCGGCCCGCCACCGGCCGCACGGCGGGCCGGGTGTGCCGCAGCCGACTTTCCGAGCATTGCCGTCACCGGGTGACCAGGCTCCCTGTCCCGTCGTCGAATCCAGGTCCATCGCACCGTTCCGGAGGTCGTCGTGCGCATCGCTCTGCTCACCGAGGGCAACCTCTCCGTCGCCCAGCGCACAGGAGGCGGCTGGTGCGGCCGGCTCGCCGGCGCGCTGGCCGAGCACGAGTTCCAGCTCTACCTGCTCGGCTCCGGGGGCGGTGCCGACTTCGCCGGCGCGCCCCCGCGCGGCCTGCTCGCCGTCCACGAGCTGCCGATATGGGGCCGCCGCCCGGCGGGCAGACGCCCCGCCGCGCACCGCCGCCGCTGCTACGCCACCGCCTACGAGGACCTCGTCCGCTCCCTGGTCCACCCCGCCGAGCGGGCCCGCTTCGGCCCCGCGCTCTACCGCCTCGCCGAACTCGCCCGGGAGGACGGCGCGTTGCCCGCCTTCCTCGGCTCCGGCCAGGCCCACCGCACCCTGGAGCGGGTCTGGCGGGCCCCCGGCGCCGAGACCGCCGCCGGCCAGCCGCTGGTGCGCGACGTCCTGGTCGCCGGCGACCTGCTGGAGCAGCTGCTCCGCCCGCTCTCCGCCCCCTGGTACGGCACCGGGCCGAGCGGCCTCGGCTCCGCCGACCTCTGCCACGTCGCCGGCGGCGGCCCCGCCGTCCTGCCCGCCCTGGTCGCCAAGCACCTGCACGGAGTGCCCTTCGTGCTCACCGAGCACGGCCTGCACCTGCGCGAGCAGTACCGCGGCTACCGCACCGCCCCGTACCGCTGGCCGGTGCGCGCCCTGCTGCTGGCCTTCTTCCGGCAGCTCACCGCCGAGACCTACCGGCAGGCCGCCGTCCTCACCCCCGGCAGCGGCTACGACCGGCGCTGGCAGGAACGCTGCGGCGCCGACCCGGAGCGCATCCGGGTCGTCCACGAGTCGACCCCCGAGGCCGGCCGCGAGCCGGCCGGCGCCGAGCCCGAACGCCCCACCCTGGTCTGGGCGGGCGCCCTGGAGCCCGGCCGCGACCCGGAGCTGATGCTGCACGCCTTCGCCCGCGTCCGCGCCGAACTGCCCGCGGCCCGGCTGCGGATGTACGGCGAGGAGGCCGCGCCCGGCTACCTGGCGCACTGCCGGGCCATCGCCCGCCGCCTCGGCATCCACGCCGCCGTCGACTTCGCCGGCCGGCCGCCCGCCACCGCCGACGCCTGGGCGGCCGGCAGCGCCGTCGTCTTCACCGCGCTGTCCCAGCGCAGCCCCCGGCTGCTCGCCGACGCCATGCTCAGCGGCCGCGCGGTGATCGCCACCGAGGTCGGGATCGTCCCCGAGGTGCTCGGCCCGGCCGGGCTGGTCGTCCCGCCGCGCAGTCCGCGCGCCCTCGCCGACGCCTGCCTCGCGCTGCTCGGGGACGAGGAGCGGCGCGCCCGGCTCGGCCTCGCCGGCCGGCTGCGCGCCCAGGAGCGCTTCGCCCTGGAGCCGGAGGCCGCGGCCTTCCGCGAGATCTACCTGGAGCTGGTCTCCCGCTGGCCGGCCTTCCCGGCCGCCGCCGAGCGGATGCGGCCCTTCGCCCGCCCGGCCGAGTACTGGGTCGCCGGGGCGCCGGTGCCCGCCCCGCAGGCCCGCCGGGAGGCCCCGGCGGCGGAGAGCGGCCCGTCCGGGGCCGCGGACGCCGCCGCGCCGGACGGCCCGACCCCGGACGGCGGCCGGGCCGAACCCGGCGCGCTCGCGGAGGCGAGCCGATGAGCCGCCCCGGCCGCCCGCCGGCACCCCCCGACACCCGCCCCGGCGACCCCGTCCGGGCCCTGATGGCCGAGCACCGCCGGCTCTGCGAACAGGCCGTCGACCCGCTGGACATCGCCGCCGGCCTGGAGGACGCCGGGCTCTCCGACGGCGCCGCGGCGCACTACCGGCACGCCGACCTCTTCGCGCTCGCCGAGGAGATGCACGCCCGGGTGGAGCGCCGCCCCGAGCCGCCCGCCCCGGCCGCGCCCGCCGCGCGCTGGGCCCCGGACGCCGGACGGGCACTCGGCACCGCCGCCCTGCACCTGCCGGCGGCCGGGATGCTGGCCGCGGTGCCCTGGCTGTCCCAGGTGGTCGGCCCGGTCGCGGCCGTCCCCGCGGCGCTGCTCGCGGTCGGCTGGCTCACCCTGGCCGCGCCGTCCACGGGCCCGGTGGCCCGGGCGGGCTACGGCCTGGGCGCCGGACTGCTGATGGCGCCCGCCGCGGCCGGCGGGCTCGGCCCGGCCGCCGTGCTCGCGCTCGCCGC
>NZ_JBEYFP010000822.1:0-2514 GCF_040634455.1 Kitasatospora sp. NPDC007106 | reverse complement strand
GGGGCACCTCCCGGCCAAAGGCTGGGAGGTGCCCCCACGCGCCCCTGAGTGACTGCCCCGAATCTGCCCCCGCGCCCCTCGGTGGTGACCCTCACTCGTTCCCGGTGGGGGCCTCCGTCTAGCCAGGTGACTAAGCGCTTGCTTAGAATCGGGCCCGGTGCCGCACCGCTGCGGCACGGCCGCCAGCGACAGGAGCCTGCCATGACCGCAGCCAACCGCCAGATCCGACTCGCCGCCCGGCCTCAGGGCGCGGTCAAGCCCACCGACTGGGAGCACGCCACCGCACCGGCCGCCGAGCCCGGCGAGGGCGAGTTCGCCGGCCGTACCCGCTTCCTCTCGCTGGACCCGGCGATGCGCGGCTGGCTGGACGACCGCCCCTCCTACCTGCCGCCGGTCGGCATCGGCGAGGTCATGCGGGCCGGCTCGGTGATCGAGGTGACCGCCTCCAACCACCCGAAGTACGAGGTCGGCGACCACGTGGTCGGCACCTTCGGCGTCCAGGAGCACGTGGTCTCCGACGGCCGCGGCACCATCAAGGTCGACCCGGCCGCCGCCCCGCTCTCCACCTACCTGGGCGCCCTCGGCATGCCGGGCATGACCGCCTACTTCGGCCTGCTGGAGGTCGGCGCCCTCAAGGACGGCGAGACGGTGGTGGTCTCCGGTGCCGCGGGCGCCGTCGGCAGCATCGTCGGCCAGATCGCCAAGGTGAAGGGCTGCCGGGTGGTCGGCATCGCCGGCGGCGCCGAGAAGTGCGCGCTGCTCACCGAGGAGCTCGGCTTCGACGCCGCGATCGACTACCGCAGCGAGGACGTCCGCAAGGCGCTGCGCGAGCACTGCCCGGACGGCATCGACGTGTACTTCGACAACGTCGGCGGCCCGATCCTGGACGCCGCGCTGACCCGGCTGGCGATGCACGCCCGGGTGGTGATCTGCGGTGCGATCAGCCAGTACAACGCCGAGTCGAAGGTCGAGGGCCCGTCCAACTACCTGTCGCTGCTGGTCCGCCGGGCCCGGATGGAGGGCTTCGTGGTCTTCGACCACGCCGCCCGCTACAAGGAGGCGGCGGCGGAAATGGCCGGCTGGATCGCCGAGGGCCGGCTGAAGGTCAAGGAGCACATCGTGCGCGGCACCGTCGACGACTTCCCCGAGACGCTGCAGATGCTGTTCCGCGGCGAGAACGTTGGCAAGCTCGTGCTGGAGCTGGTGTGACCACACCGCCCCCGCGCGACTGGGCGTCCTTCCAGTACGAGATCTACCTGAACGGCCTGATCAGCGGCAGCGTGCCGCGGCTGCCGACCGATCTCACCCGGCTGGAGCGGCTGGCGGAGCACCGGCTCGGCCCCGGTCCGTTCGGCTACGTCGCGGGCAGTGCCGGCAGCGGGGCGACCGAGCGGGCCAACCGGGCCGCCCTGGACGCGCACCGGATCGTGCCCCGGATGCTGCGCGACGTGTCGGCCCGCGACCTGCGGACCGAGCTGTTCGGCCGGACCCTGCCGGCGCCGCTGGCGCTGGCTCCGGTCGGGGTGCTGTCGATCCTGCACCCGGACGCCGAGCCGGCCGCGGCCCGGGCCGCGGCCGCCGAGGGCGTGCCCTTCGTGCTGTCCTCCGCCTCCAGCACGCCGATGGAGGAGGTCGCCGCGGCGATGGGCGACGGCGAGCGCTGGTTCCAGCTCTACTGGTCGAAGGACCGCGAGGTCACCCGGTCCTTCCTGGACCGGGCCGGGGCCGCCGGGTTCACCGCGCTGTTCGTCACCCTGGACACGCCGCTGCTGGCCTGGCGTCCCCGCGACCTGGACCAGGCGTACCTGCCCTTCCTGCACGGCGTCGGGACGGCCAACTACTTCACCGACCCGGCCTTCCTCGCCGGGCTGGCGAAGCCCCCGCACGAGGACCCGAACGCGGCCGTCCTGCACTTCGTGTCGCTCTTCGCCGACCCCGGCAAGACCTGGCCGGACCTGGCCTGGCTGCGGGAGCACTGGGACGGCCCGATCGTGCTCAAGGGCGTCCTCCACCCGGACGACGCCCGGGCCGCGGTCGAGGCCGGCATGGATGGCGTGGTGGTCTCCAACCACGGCGGCCGCCAGGTCAACGGCTCGATCGGTGCCGCCGCCGCCCTGCCCGCGGTGGCTGCCGCGGTGGGCGACCGGGTCCCGGTGCTGTTCGACAGCGGGATCCGGACGGGCGACGACGTGTTCAAGGCGCTCGCCCTGGGCGCCCGGGCGGTGCTGCTCGGCCGCCCGTACGCCTACGGCCTGGCCCTGGACGGGCAGGCCGGGGTGGCGCACGTGGTCCGTTCGCTGCTCGCCGAGTTCGAGCTGACGCTGGCGCTCTCCGGACACCGCACCCCGGGCGGCCTGGACGCCTCCGCGCTGGACGGGCCCACGCACGGGGACTGACCGCCGGCACGCGCAGGTGCCGGGCGGGCCGATCGGCCCGCCCGGCACCTGCGGTCCGAACGGAAGAGCCGCGAGTATGGGAAGAGGGGTTTGGATTAGGGGTTGATATCGGTGGTGG
>NZ_JBEYFP010000821.1:0-2517 GCF_040634455.1 Kitasatospora sp. NPDC007106 | reverse complement strand
GCCTGGTCCTTGGGACCGGAACGTTCGCGGCGACCGCCGTCGGTTACCAGGAACTGCTGGACTGGGCCCGCACGGTCGGCCAGGTGAAGCGGGCCGGCGTGGAGGGAACCGGCTCCACCGCACAGGTCCGCGTGAAGGTCGACAAGAACGGCCTCGGCCACGGCATCGTCTCCCTCCTCGACCGGTGGGACGAGGAAGACCGACACGAAGCCCAGATCGTCGGCGTCATGGTGTCCGAGAGCGTCGATCCCGGCCGCGAAGATCCTGGCCAGGTCATGCGCCCCTGGCGCAAGCCCGACGAGATGTGGTGGGCCCAGGTCGGCATCGACACGCCGACGGACGGCCCGGCTACCGGTGACTGCTGATCCGGCGCAACCGGCGCACCGGCGAACTCGCCTTCAACCGCTGCTACTCGGCCCACCCCGTCCCACTGAGCGCGCTGGTCAAGGTCGCTGGACGCCGCTGGACCGTAGAGGATGCCTTCCAGGCAGCCAAGGGCCTGGCCGGACTGGACGAGCACCAGGTCCGCCGCTGGACCTCCTGGCACCGCTGGACCACTCTGGCCATGCTCGCGCACGCCTTCCTCGCGGTCACCGCCGCCGTTGAACGGGCCGGCAGTGCGTCATCACCCGAACTCGCCCCGCTCACCTGCGGCGAGATCCAACGGCTGTTCACCGCCCTGCTGGTCCAGCCCGTCCGTGATCTCGCACACCGACTGCGATGGTCGGCATGGCGCAGCCGGCACCAAGCCCGCGCCCGCCGCTACCAGCGACAGGCCGCTCTAGAGCTATAGAGGGTTCGTGTCCCCCTGAGGCCCGGGTCCATCCGGCTCTTCGGGCTTCCGGGTCGTCGCGTCCCGGAAGTCCGAAGGGCCGGCCGCCGACGGGTCATTCGCAGTTGGTTCCGCCCGGCCCGCCGAAGAAGAAGTACTCGTTCCACGGCGGCGCCGCGTGGCCGACCGCGGTGGTGAAGCACTTCGGCGACGGCTGCGACGCGGTCAGCGACGCCGACTGGGCGCCTCCGCCCACGCCGAAGTAGTAGACGTCGCGCTGGTAGGCCGCGAACTGCCAGCCGCTGCTGGCGAACGCGCCGCTCCCCATCGGCGGCCACGCCGTGATGTCCACGACCTCACCGCCGTAGTCGATGTCCACGGCGTTCCTGGAGAGCTGGCCGCCGCCGAACAGCGAACCCCGGTAGTAACCCACCGCATTGCTCGCGGTGGTGCCGCCGAGATAGAGCCACCAATTCCCACCGGAGAAGTACCAGGTCACCTCGACCTCGTACTGCGCGCCGCCCCAGACGCTCGACGGGCTCAGCGTCCCGCCGATCGCCCAGGCGGAATTCGTCTGGGTGAACGCCGAACAGTCGAGGTTGTAACACCCGGTGTTCTGGTAGCCGTCCGCGGTCCAGTAGATGAACAGGACCGGCTGGGTGGTGCCGTATTTGCCCGGATAGATCTGGGAACCGCATTCGACGGTCTGGACCGGCGAACCGCCGGCGTACCACTGCTGCGAGAGCGAGAACACCTGCGACCCGATGTTGGGGTCCCAGATGTTGACGAAGCTGTGGCCGCCCAGATTGTCGACGACCTGGAACGCGTGCGCGTACTTGTGGACATTCGCCTCGATGGCGGCCGGGCTCAGTCGGGGGTGACGCCCCGTTCCCTCGGGGACTTTGTGAAAGAAGTCCCTGAGGGTGCGTCCGCGGGCCAGTTCCTCCAAGGTGACCCGGCGCATGGGGATCGTGCCGGGCGGGCAGGACATCGGGTTCCCGAACTTGTCCAGCCGGTCCGAGCGCAGTTGCGGCTGCACCGGCAGGGCCGGTGCCTCACCGCGCGGGGCAGGCTGGGGTGGCGCGTCGGGCGGGACGGCCGGGCCCTCGTCGCCGCCCCTGAGCGAGGGCTGATCCTCGATGGGGACACAGTCGAAGATCTGCCCGTTGTCGTCGACGAAGCTGTGCGGGACGTCGACACCTGAATAGAGACCGAGAATGTGCTGCCGCATCGCGGCGAATTCGTCCTCCCCGGCCGTCGCCGAACGCGACCTGCGGGTGAATTCATCGTGCCGGGCCGAGGCGACGTCGTCGATGAACTGGGCGAAGCTCGGGAAATTCGTGCCGTCCTGGGGTGCCATGACCGAATGCTCCTCCGCGGCCGTGCACGGGTGCCGGTCACGGCACGTGGCGCACGGACGCCACTGGACTCGGTGGGATTTTCGTGACGGTCGGTAGCGGCCGTCGCTATCGGTGAAACCTCGTTCTTGAAGATTCCACAATGGTGATCCCGAACGGTCGCCGGATCACACGTGGAGATACCTCTCGGGGACATCCTGGCCCCCGTGGCCTCACCCTCGGCTATACCCTAACTCCGGCCCGTACCGCTTTCCTGTCGGCCCTTCGAATCGTGGAACGTGCAACCGATTCCCGAGAGGTGGAATCCGGCGCCGGAGCCGATTCGGCCGTCGTTCCGTGGGCTTTCGGGGTGCACGCCGGCCGGCCGGCCCCGCCCCGGTGGGGGGC
>NZ_JBEYFP010000820.1:0-2520 GCF_040634455.1 Kitasatospora sp. NPDC007106 | reverse complement strand
GATCAGCCCGCGGGCACCGTGTCGGTGAACGAGGTGCCCGCGGCGCGGTAGCCGGCGACCTTGACCGCGACCTGCGCGGGGCTGAGCACCTGGTCCTTCACGAAGTACACGTAGTCGACCTGCTCGTCGTAGGAGCGCGGGGTGCTGCCGGTCTGCCCGTTGAGGTCGATCAGCCAGTGGTTGAAGTCGATCCACTGCGGCGTCTCGGGCAGGTACGGCTCGCCGTGCACCGCGAACACCCGTCCGTCGATGTAGTAGGTGATCGCCGTGCCGTCGATGGTGATCTGCAGGTCGTGCCAGCCGTCGAACGAGGTGCGGCTCTCGGTGTGGGTGTTGACGGCGTTCCACGGGTCCGGGTTGTAGGTCTCCCAGGACGTCGTGTACATGATGTCGCCCTGCTCGCCCCAGCCGCCGTTGGGCAGGTACTCGAAGTCCTGCTCGCCGTAGTCCGGGTCCATCGGCGCGTTGAGCGGGGTGAAGGCGAAGAACGTCTGGTTGACGTGGTCGCCGTCGGGTCCGCCGCTCGGGGTGTCGTCGAACCTCACCCGGGCCGCGTAGGTGCCGTTCTTGAACTTGCGGGCGGTGGTCTGGATCTCCGTCTCCCGGGTGCCGACGGCGGTGCCGTCGGTGGTGAGGCGGAGGTTCATCACCGAGTTGGCGAAGGTGACGTCGGCCGGCGACCAGGTCGCGCCGGGCACGCCCGGGCCGCCCTGGCCGGACTTCACCGTCCAGCCGTGCTGCTGCAGCGCCGGGTCGCTGCTGGAGCCGTAGCCGAAGTCGTCGAAGAGGGCGGGCGCGTTCGGGTCGGTCGGCGGGGTCGTCGGGGGTGTGGTGGGCGGCGTGGTCGGGGGCGTGGTCGGGGTGTTGCCGTCCGGGGCGGTGCCCCAGACGAGCGCGCCGGAGCGCTGCAGGGTGACCTTGTCCCAGGTGGCGTAGCTGGTGCGGGCGGCGCCGAAGGAGTAGTCGTCGGACTGGGTGAGGGTCTGCCAGTCCGAGCGGTAGAAGCGCAGCTGCATGTCGCCGGTGTTCTGCCCGGGGGCGAGCGAGCCGGCGCCCGCGGTGAAGCCGATCTCCAGGTAGCGGTCGGCGGTCGCGGTCGGGTTCGCGAGGGTGCCGAAGGTGCCGGTGATGTTGCCGCAGCCCTTGACCGCCCAGGAGCAGGCGAAGCGGTAGGCGGTCGTCGGGCCGTCGGCCTTGAAGTAGTAGCGCAGCTTGAGCTCGCTCAGCGGCACGCTGGTCGAGCCGGTGTTGACCACCTCCAGCCAGGGTTCGGCCTGGTCGGCGGTGGCACCGGTGGCGCTGGTGCGGTACTGGACGCTCAGCGCGTCGGTCGCGGCCGAGGCCGGCGGGGTGAGCAGCGCGGCGCCGGCCAGGCCGGCGGCGACGCAGACGGCCGTCGCGGTGCGCAGACGGCGCGGGACGCGGGGCTTTCCTGACACGGTGTTCCCTCTCTCCGTGGGGGCGGTGCGGACGCGGGCGCCGCGGTCTGCGGGCACCCGGGCGGTGCAGGGAGCGAACGGGTGGTGCGGATCGGGGGCGGCCGGTGGGCCGCGGGCGGCGCGGGCGCAGGGCGGCGCGGGGTCAGCGGGGTCAGAGGTCCGCCGGCAGGCCGAGCGCCGCCAGTCTCGGGCGGTGGCCGGTGAGGGCCCGTTCGAAGGCGGGCCAGTCGGTGTCCGGGTTCCAGGCGCGCTCGGCGAGGGCGCACAGCCGGGGGTAGAGCCGGCGGTCGGCCTCCGCGGGGTCGGGCACGAACTCGGTCCACAGCTGGGCCTGGGCGCCGAGCACCCGGGCCCGGGCCTCCTCCGGCCAGTGCGCGGGGGCCGGGTCGAGCCCGTGGACGGCCCGCAGGTCGACCACCGCGCCGTCCTGGCCGAGCGGCTCACCGGGACGGTCGGAGGCGGGGTAGTCCAGGTAGGTCGCGCGGTAGGGCGCCATCACGATGTCGTGGCCGCGCCGGGCGGCGTCCAGGCCGTGGTCGGCGTCCCGCCAGGGCATCACGGTGAACTCCGGCGGCAGGCCGGGGCTGCTGCTGTCCTCGGCCCAGCAGACCGGCCGGCGGCCGTGCTCCAGCAGGTGGGCGCCGACCCGGCCGAGGAACCAGCCGTGCAGCTCCTCGGGCGAGGCGAGGCCGAGCTCGGCGGCGCGCCGCCGGGCGGACGGGGCGGCCTCCCACTCGGCGGTGGGGCACTCGTCGCCGCCGAGGTGCACGTACGGCGAGGGGAAGACGTCCATCACCTCGTCCAGCACGTCGGTGCAGAAGGCCAGCGCCTCCTCGTGCACCCCGAGGACGTTCTCGCAGACGCCCCACTCCGTCCACACGTCGAGCCGCCGTTCGGGGTGGTTGCCGAGCCTCGGGTGGGCGGCGAGGGCGGCGCGGGCGTGGCCGGGCATCTCGATCTCGGGGACGACGGTGACCCCGCGCTCGGCCGCGTGGCGGACGAGGCCGCGCAGTTCGGCCTTGGTGTACGTCACCGCCGAGGTCACCCCGCACCACCTGCTGCTCACCGACGAGCTGGTGCG
>NZ_JBEYFP010000819.1:0-2528 GCF_040634455.1 Kitasatospora sp. NPDC007106 | reverse complement strand
GGCTGAGGGAACACCGGTGGCGCTCCCGCAGAGCCGCCCTTCACGCCCCGCGGGCGGCCACCGGCCGCAGCCACAGCCCGCGGGCCGCCCCAGGACTCACGCGTCGCAGCGGGGCCGGAGAAGGACTCCTGCGAGGTGGTGGGCCGTGCCGCCGGTCCTGCGCCCGCGGCACAGGACGGCACGACCTCGGCACGTGGGTTCGACGCACCACGGACAGCGCAGCGACGGGTCGACCACCCGGGAAGGGCCGCCGGCACGGCGCGCCCGGGGACGAGTCGGACGGGCCGCGCCGGCGGTGTGCCCGGACCGGTGGCAGCCGACGGCGCGGGCGCGGCGTCGCTCCATCAGAAAACCCCACACCCCAACAGAATCGAACGCGCGGCATCATCACACCGCAGCCCCGGACGCCGCGTCAAGAACCGCACCGGTCCGCCGGCCGGGTGGCCCGCGCGCCCCCGCGCGTTCCCTGACACACCCCTGCCGCGTTCTTGCTGTCGAACCGTCCCGCGCTCCACGCCGATGCCGTCCCGCTCACGTCCCGCCCACGTCCGCCGCCCGGGCCGTGGTCGGGGCCGTGGGCGGGGGAGCCCAGAACCGCCCCGAGGCCGCCCATGTCCCGTCTCCCGCTCCTGCCCGCGCCCTCGGGCACCGTCGCCGTCCTCGCCGCGATCGCGACGCTCGGCGCCTGCACCACCCAGGGCCCCGAGATGCACCGGACGGCGCGGATCTCCGTCGCCTACATCCAGAAGCAGGGCGACCAGCAGTACTTCCGGGACGAGGCGGCCGGGGCGCGGGCAAGGGCCTCCGAACTCGGCGTCGACCTGGACGTGGTGGACGTCGGCACCGACGCGGCCCGCACCCTCGACGCCGTCCGGTCCGCCGTTGCCCGCGGGGCGAGCGGCGTGGTCGTGGCGGTGCCGGACCCGGCGCTCGGACCGCAACTCGTGCGGATCGCGCACGACGCCCGGATCGAACTGCTCGCCTCCGACGACCAGATCTGCGCCGACCTCGGCGACCCGAGCGTCTGCGCCCGGCAGAAGCTCGTGCCCAGGGTCGGCTTCAGCGGCAGCCGGATGGGCGAGGCCGTCGGCCGCCGCGCCGCCCAGGAGTACCGCACGACCGGCTGGAAGGCCGCCGACACCCGGATCGTCGCCGCGGCGCGGATGGACCTCAGCGTCTGCCGCGAGCGCATCGACGCCGCCAAGCTGGCGTTCCTCCGGGACGGCGGCCAGGTCCGCACCCTGAACGTCAACACCGACAACACGCCGGACGGCGCCCGCAGCGCCGTCGCCTCCACCACGGCCGCGGAGGCGGGGAACCCCGAGCACTGGGTGGTGTGGGGCTGCAACGACGAGAACGTCGAGGGCGGCATCGCCGCACTGCGGGCCGCCGGCGTCGCCGAGGCCGACGTCATCGGGGTCGGCCTCGGCGGCTACCTCGCCTGCCGGGGCTGGCAGCGCGGGGAGCGCTTCGCCATGCGCGCCGCCCTGTCGATCAGCGGCCGGGAGGTCGGCGCCCTCGCCGTGCAGACCATGTACGACAAGGTGCGCAGCGGCAGGCCCTTCCCCGCCGAGGCGTTCGCCCCCACCGCCATGGTCGACCCGGAGACCTGGCAGGCCTCCGGCGCCACCTGCGACTGACCGGCCGCCCCGGTGGCCCTCCACCCCGACGGGGCACGGCCGCAGCCGCGCCTACCGTCCGTCCTCGTCCTCGCCCTCGCCGCCGACGGACGCGGGCAGTTGATCCCGGATCAGCTCCATGACCGAGCTGTCGGTGAGGGTGGTGACGTCACCGAGACTGCGGTGCTCGGCGACGTCCCGGCACGGCAGCCCGCCGCACGGGCACTCCTGTCCCGTCCACCCCGCCGCAGACCGGCCGCCGCTCGGCCTGCCCGCGGGCCGGGGCGCGCTCTGGTTGGATGCGGTCATGGACAGCGGCAGCCATCCGGAATCGGGTCTCACCAAGAGCGTCTGGAGCGACGCCGACTTCGAGGAGATGGGCTGGCACGACGCCACCCTGCACGGCCTGTACCTGCAGCAGACGGACGACGTCGTGCCGCGACTGCTCCTCGACCTCGACTACGTCGTCCGCTGGGTGCACCCCGTCCGGCCCGCGAAGAACTTCACCTTCTGGGTGGCTCCCGCGACGCTCGTCTTCGAGCAGGTCTGGGACCTCGAGGGCAGCCTCGGGCTGACGAACACGCACCCGGAGCTGGAGATCGACGACGTGCACCGGCTCGCTCCGGACGACGGCAGGTCCGAGTGGCCGCAGTGGCACATCGAGGGGCACGGATTCGACCTGAGGTTCCGTGCCGGAGGCTTCCGTCAGTACGTTCGGCAGACCCCGCGGCACACCCCGGCCCCGACCCTGTCCGCCGCCGAGCGCGGAGGCTGCTGCTTCACCGAGGCCGGCTTCGGCTGAGCGACGGAGGCGGCGGAGGAGCCGTCGGCAACGGATCGGCGCCCGGCGGGGTGAGGCGCAGGCCGGCCGCTACCTGAGTAGGGGCAGGGCGGCCGGCCGGCGCAGGA
>NZ_JBEYFP010000818.1:0-2528 GCF_040634455.1 Kitasatospora sp. NPDC007106 | reverse complement strand
GGCCCCGGCCTGCTGCTCACCCGCCGCCGCCCGCACGGCGTCGCCGGACTCGTCACCCCGTGGAACTTCCCGCTGGCGATCCCGGTCTGGAAGGCCGCCCCGGCGCTCGCCACCGGCAACACCGCCGTCCTCAAGCCCGCCCCCGAGGCCACCGCCTGCGCGCTGCGCCTCGCCGAACTCCTCGCCCTGCCCGAGGGCGTGCTCACCGTGGTGCCCGGCGGCGCCGAGGAGGGCGCCGCCCTGATCGACGCCGCCGACGTGGTCTCCTTCACCGGCTCCACCGCCGTCGGACAGCGGGTCGTCGCCGCCACCGCCGCCCGCGGCATCCCCGCGCAGGCCGAACTCGGCGGCCTCAACGCCGCGATCGTGCTGCCCGACGCCGACATCGAGCAGGCCGCCGACCACCTGGCCGCCGCCGTCGCCGGGTACGCCGGCCAGAAGTGCACCGCCACCGGCCAGGTGATCGCCGTCGGCGCCGCGTACGAACCGCTCCGCGAGGCCCTCGCCAAGCGGCTCGCCGCCGCCGACCGCGGCCCCGTCATCGGCGAGGCCGCCCTCGACCGCCTCACCGGCGCCGTCGGCTCCGCCCGCGACGCGGGGGCGACCGTCCTCACCGGCGGCGGCCGCACCCCCGGCCCCGGCTGGGGCTTCGAACCCGCGCTGCTCGCCGACGTGCCCGCCGACCACCCGCTGCGCACCGAGGAGTACTTCGGCCCGATCGCCGTCCTGCTGCCCGCCGCCGACCTCGACGAGGCGATCGCGCTCGCCAACGCCGGACGGCACACCCTCGCCGCCTCCGTGCACACCCGCGACCTCGACACCGCGCTCGCCGCCGCCGACCGGCTCGCCGCCGGGATGATCCGGGTCAACGCCCCCACCACCGGCGTCGACTTCCACCTGCCCTTCGGCGGCACCGGCTCGGCCGGCTACGGCGGACGCGAACAGGGCAGCGCCGCCCTCGAGTTCTACACCGCGAGCCGCACCGTCACGCTCCTCCCCGGCGCATGAGCACCGCACCCGGGCCCGCCGTGGTCGAGGCCGTCGACTACCACACCGCGGGCGAGCCGTTCCGGATCGTCACCGCCGGACTGCCGCCCGTCCCCGGCGAGACCGTCGCCGAACGCCGCGCCGTCGCCATCGGCGCCGGCGGCACCGCCACCGCACCCCGCCCCGGCCCGCTGGACGACGTACGGCGGCTGCTCACCCGCGAACCCCGCGGCCACGCCGGGATGTACGGCGGCTTCGTGGTGCCGCCCGACGACGACGGCGCCCACCTCGGCGTGCTCTTCTGGCACAAGGACGGGTACTCCACCGCCTGCGGCCACGGCACCATCGCCCTCGCCGCGTGGGCCGTCGACACCGGCCGGGTCCCCGCGCCCGCCGACGGCACCGCCGAGGTGCGGATCGACGTCCCCTCCGGCCGGGTCGCCGCCACCGTGCACCGCAGCGGCGGGCGCACCACCGGCATCGCCTTCCGCAACGTGCCCGCCTTCGTCACCGCCCGCGGTCTGGACGTCAGCACCCGGTACGGGCCGTGCACGGTGGACGTCGCCCACGCCGGCGCCTGCTACGCCTTCGTCCGCGCCGCCGACCTCGGGCTGAGCGTCACCCCCGCCCGGCTGCCCGGCCTCACCGCCGCCGGACAGGCCGTCCGCGCCGCCCTCGACGGCCACCCCGCCACCCGGCACCCCGCCGACGACCGGCTCTCCGGCGTCTACGGCACCGTCCTGTACGAGACGCTGCCCGACACCGGCGACGGCCCCGCCCAGCGCAACGTCACCGTCTTCGCCGACGGCCAGATCGACCGCTCGCCGTGCGGCTCCGCCACCTCCGCCCGGCTCGCGCTGCTCGCCGCCGACGGCCTGCTGCCGCCCGGCAAGGCGCTGCGCCACGAGTCGCTGATCGGCACCGCCTTCACCGGACGGGTGCTCGGCGAGCGGGACGGCGGCCTGCTCACCGAGGTCACCGGCACCGCCCACCGCACCGGCGAGCACCGCTTCCTGCTCGACCCCGACGACGACCTCGGAGCGGGCTTCCTGCTGTGATCCCCCACCTGCCGCTCACCCTCGATCCGGCCGCGGCCGTCCGCGCCCTCGCCGACGCGCTCGCGGCCGGCCTCGACCCCGAGACCGCGCCGCCGCGCACCGCCGTCCCGGTGCCGGCCGGCGAACTGCTGCTCATGCCCGCCGCGGCCGGCCGCTACGCCGGCGTGAAGATCGCCGGGGTGGCACCCGCCAACCCCGACCGCGGCCTGCCCCGGATCACCGGCGGCTACCTGCTGCTCGACGGGCCCACCCTGCAACCGCTCGCCCTGCTGGACGGCGCCGCCCTCACCGCGCTGCGCACCCCCGCGGTCACCGCCCTCGCCCTCGACCGGCTCGCCGCCCCGGACGCCCGGCACCTGGTGCTGTTCGGCACCGGACCGCAGGCGTACGGGCACCTCGACGCGCTCCTCGCCGTCCGGCCGCTGGAGCGGGTCACCGTCGTCGGCCGCCGCCCCGGCCCCGCCGAGGAGCTCGCCGCACGGC
>NZ_JBEYFP010000817.1:0-2529 GCF_040634455.1 Kitasatospora sp. NPDC007106 | reverse complement strand
GGCCGGCCCGCCCGGTGCCGAGGCCGCCCCCCGCGCACCCGGGCCGGCCGCCGCGGACGGAGGGCCGGCCGAGCAGCCCGACGCCCAGCAGCCCGACGCCGTACAGCCCAATGGCGAGCAGCCCGACGCCGAGGAGTCCGACCCCGGAGCCCGCCTCCCGTCGCTCGACGACGCCACCGGGCCCGCCGCCGACCTGCTCCGCCAGTACCTGCGGGAGATCGGCCGGGTCCGGCTGCTCACGGCCGCGGAGGAGGTCGAGCTGGCCTGCCGGATCGAGGCCGGCCTGTTCGCCGAGGAGGCCCTGGACCGCGCCGCCGCCGACGGCGAACCGCTGGACGGCACCCTCGCCGGCGACCTCGACCGGTTGGTGGTGATCGGACGGATCGCCAAACGCCGCCTGATCGAGGCCAATCTCCGCCTGGTGGTGTCCGTGGCGAAACGGTACGTCGGCCGCGGCCTGACCCTGCTGGACCTCGTCCAGGAGGGCAACCTCGGCCTGATCCGCGCCGTCGAGAAGTTCGACTACGCCCGCGGCTACAAGTTCTCCACCTACGCGACCTGGTGGATCCGCCAGGCGATGAGCCGGGCGCTCGCCGACCAGGCCCGCACCATCCGCGTCCCGGTGCACGTGGTGGAGCAGATCAACCGGGTGCTGCGGGTGCAGCGCACGATGTTGCAGGAGAACGGCCGGGAGCCCACCGCGGCGGAGGTCGGGCTGGCCGTGCAGCTCCCCGAGGAGCGGGTCCGCGAGGTGCTGCGGCTGGCCCAGGAGCCGGTCTCGCTGCACACCCCGGTCGGCGAGGAGGACGACGTCGCGCTCGGCGACCTGATCGAGGACGCCGACGCCGCCTCGCCCGCGGAGAGCGCCGCCCTGCTGCTGCTCCGCGAGCACCTGGACGCCGTGCTCGCCACCCTCGGCGAGCGGGAGCGCCAGGTGGCCCGGCTGCGCTACGGGCTGGACGACGGCCGGCCGCGCACCCTGGAGGAGATCGGCACGCTGTTCGGCGTCACCCGCGAGCGCATCCGGCAGATCGAGTCCAAGGCGCTCGGCAAGCTCCGCGCGCACGCCTACGCCGAGCAGCTCCGCGCCTACCTCGACTGACCGCCGGTGGCCCCGGCTGGCAGGCCCGCGCTCAGCCGGCCGCCGTCTCCGGGTGGATCTGCTCGCGGACGGCCTTGAACTGCTGGCGCACCGCGTTGCCGATCGGCAGGTCCTGGTCCGGGTCCGGGGTCAGCACGACCACCTCCGGCAGCTCCCACTCCGGGGGCTCCGGGGTGCCGGCCAGCGCCCACGCGGCCTGCCGGGCGGCGCCCCGCGCCGCGTGCGCGCCGGGCGGCGGGATCAGCACCGGCACCCCGAACAGCTGTCGGGCCACCTCCCGGACGGCCGGCAGCCGTCCGACCGCGCCCAGCAGGAACACCCGGCCGACCGGGACGCCGTGCGTGCGCAGCACGTCCAGCGCCTCGGCGACGTTGCACAGCATGCCCTCGACGGCGGCCCTGGCCAGGTGCTGAGGGCCCATCGACTCGGCCCGAAGGCCCGTCAGGGTGCCGGCCGCGTGCGGCAGTTTCGGGGTCCGCTCGCCGTCCAGGTACGGCAGCATCACCAGGCCGTACGAGCCGGGGGAGGACTGCAGGGCGAGGTCGCTGAGCGCCTCCAGGTCGCAGCCGAGCATCGCGGCGGTCGAGCGCAGCACCTGCGCGGCGTTCAGGGTGCCGGCCATCGGGAGGTGGCGCCCGGTGGCGTCGGCGAACGAGGAGACGGCGCCGGTGACGTCGACCACGGCCTGCTCGTGCACGGCGAAGATGGTGCCGTTGCCGCCGAGCGAGACCACCGCGTCGCCGGGGCGCAGCCCGAGGCCGAGGGCGGCGGCCATGTTGTCGCCGGTGCCGGCCGAGATCAGCAGGCCCTCGGGGGTGTGCCCGGCGGCCTCGGCCGGGCCGAGCACGTCCGGGACGTGCAGTTCGTGGCCGAGCGCGAGCTTGATCAGGTCCTGCCGGTACTCACCGGTGACGGGCGACCAGTAGCCGGTGCCGGAGGCGTCGCCCCGGTCGGTGGTGCGCCGCCGGGGGTGGCCGAGCAGCTGCCAGACCAGCCAGTCGTGCGGCAGCAGCACCTCGGCGATCCGCTTGGCCGAGACCGGCTCGAACTCGGCCAGCCAGCGCAGCTTGGCGATCGTGTACGTGGGGGAGGGCACCGAGCCGATCGCCTCCACCCACGGGGCCGGGCCGCCGAGCGCGTCGATGAGCGAGGCGGCGGCACCGGCCGAGCGGGGGTCGTTCCACAGCAGTGCGGGCCGGACGAGCACGCCGCCGGCGTCGAGTCCGATCAGGCCGTGCTGCTGGGCCGAGACGCCGATCGCGGTGACGCCCTCCAGCAGGCCGCCGGTGGCCGCCTCGCCGAGCGAGTGCAGCCAGGTCTGCGGGTCCACCTCCCTCAACATGCTGGTCATGAGCTTCATCACGCTCGCGATCGTCAGCGTCCTGTGGGTCCTCTACGGCTACAGCCTCGCCTTCGGGCCGGACGCC
>NZ_JBEYFP010000816.1:0-2536 GCF_040634455.1 Kitasatospora sp. NPDC007106 | reverse complement strand
GTGGCGTTGAGGGCGAGGGCGGCGTCGGTGCCGGCGGGGTCGTTCCAGCCGTCGTACAGGGTGTTGCCGGACTGGCCGGTGCCGTCGTCGATGGGCGAGCTGTCGCCCCAGATCGCGACCCGGCCGCTGCCGAAGGCGGAGGTCGCGAAGAAGGCGCCGGTGGTGCCGCTGTAGCCGCTGCGGTAGACGAGGCCCTTGACCGCCGGGTTGTCGGCGGGCTTGAGGGTGAAGGTGGTGCCGTTGCGGATGATGGAGCCGGTGACCGTGCCGAAGGCGCCGTTCAGCACCGGGTCGGTGGTGTCGGTGACGGCGCGCGGGTTCTCGTTGGCGATGTTCAGCAGGTCGACGGAGAACCCGAACGGGTCGGTGCTGTCGACGCTGTTGGTGGTCATCAGGTCGTTGATGATCGCCGGGGAGTCCCAGCCGTCGTTGTTGCGGTCGCTGACGGTGTGGTCGGAGATCAGGAACAGGCCGCCGCCGTGCTGGACGAACGTCATCACGGCGGTCTTCTCGGCGTCGGTGAGCCGGATGTTGGGCTCGGGCAGCACGAACTCGTCGAAGTTGGCGAGATCGAGCGCGCCGCCGGTGCCGTAGGTGATGGTGGACCCGGCGGGGAGGGTCTTCAGGCTGTACCGGCCGGTCTTCTGGAGGGCCACGCCCCAGGCGGAGAGGGCGCCCGTCCACGAGGTCTCGGTGCCGGGGTCGGCGTTCTGGCCGAGCGGGTCGGGCTGGCTGGTGGAGATGATCCAGTCGGCGTTGCCGGCGGTCTCGGCCTTGCTGTTGTCGAACAGGATCCGCTTCGGGGTGCTCGCCGCGGCGGCGGCCCCGGCGGCCGGGGTCGAGGTGGCCGCGGTCCCGGCCGCTGCGGCCCGGTGCGGCACGGCGCCCGCACCGGCGAGGACGACCAGCGCGGCGGCGGCGAGGGCCAGCGGGCGGGCGGTGTTCATGGATCTGATCACGGGTCAGCACTCCTCGTGCCAGGGAGGTAACAGCTGGTGCGCGCTACGCGCGTAGGCGCGGCCTCACGGTGTCATGTCCGGGTGATCGCAGCTTGAACGGAACACGTCGCGTCGACGCCCTGCGGGGATCCCTGAAGGAGCGGTGCTCCCCCGCCGCGGCGCGCTCCGCCGACGGGGGATCTTCTCGTCCGGTCGGCGCGCCTGATGGATGTGGAGCCGGGGCCTGTGGCAGATGTGGGCGGCACGACCGACCGTCCCGAGGAGTCCCGATGCGACCACCCGTCTCCCATGACCCGCCGCGGTACCGGCCGTGGCAGGTGCTGCTGTGGATGCTCGTGCCGGTGGCCGTCGCGCTCGGCGTCTACTGGTACGGCCGCACCCTCACGCCCGACTACACCAGCGGCCTGTTCGGCCGGGAGGGCGACGACGCCACCCGGCTGAAGGCCCGACTGGGCAGCGCGCTGTTCGGCCTGGCACTGGTCCAGCTGCTCCTCGCGCTGTGGATGTACGGACGGCTGCCGGGCGCGCCCCGCCCGGCACCGAGGCCCGTCCCGCCCGTCCACCGGGTGACCGGGCTGCTCGCCTTCCTGCTCTCGCTGCCGATCGCCCAGCACTGCCTGGCCACCTACGGGGTGCAGCTGAACAGCCCCCGGGTGGCACTGCACTCGATCACCGGTTGCGTGCTGTACGGCGCGTTCGTGGCCAAGGTGATCGTGGTGCGCAACCGCCGGCTGCCCGGCTGGATGCTGCCGCTCGCCGGGGGCGTGCTGGTCTGCGCGATCGGCCTGCTCTGGTACACGGGCGCGCTCTGGTACCTCAACGGCTACGCGGCCCCCGGCCTGTGATCACCGGCGGATCTCCCGAACCCGATCGTGCACGGGTGAACGCCGGCCCCCTGCGCCACGTACTGGAGGGTGTACGACTCGCCCGGCCGCCACCCCGGGGCCGGAGGTCTGCCGAAAGGAGAGTCGACCATGCGACGCCTCATCTGGGCGGCGGCGCTGCTGCCCGCCCTCGCCCTGGGAGCCGCGGCCTGCGGCAGCAGCGGCGGCGGCTCGAAGTCCGCCGCGGCACCGGCCAACGCCTACCCGCCGGCCTCCGACTCGCCCACTCCCGGGTCCCAGTCCTCGGGCCAGTCCGGCGCCACCGGCACCGCGGTCGTGGTGCACGACTCGGACCTCGGGAAGATCCTGACCGACAGCCAGGGGCGCACGCTGTACCTCTTCGAGAAGGACAGCCCGTCGATGTCCGCCTGCGACGGCGCCTGTGCCGTCGCGTGGCCGCCGCTGACCACCACCGGCGCCCCGCAGCCGGGCACCGGGGTCAACGCCGCCGACCTGGGCACCATCACCCGGGCCGACCACCGCACCGAGGTCACCTACCACGGCCACCCGCTCTACTACTACGCCGGCGACCACAAGCCCGGTGACACGACGGGCGAGGGCTCCAAGGCGTTCGGCGCCGGCTGGTACGTCCTCGACGCCAGCGGCAACAAGATCGACAACGACTGAGCTCCCGGGGCGCGCGCAGCGGGCGCGGCCGATCCGCGGTGACCGTCCCCGCGGCCCGGGCGGATC
>NZ_JBEYFP010000815.1:0-2554 GCF_040634455.1 Kitasatospora sp. NPDC007106 | reverse complement strand
GCTCAAGCGCCTCGACGACGCCGAACGCGACGGCGACCGGATCCTCGCCACCATCCTCGGCAGCGCCGTCAACAACGACGGACGCGGCAGCGGCCTGCTGCTCCAGCCCGCCGTCGACGGCCAGGTCGACATGCTCCGCGCCGCCTGCGCGTCCGCCGGCATCGAACCCCGGCAGCTCGACTACGTCGAGGCCCACGGCACCGGAACGGCCGTCGGCGACGGCGTCGAACTCCGGGCCCTCGCCCGGGCCACCGCCCGGCCCGCCGACCGCCCCCTGCCCACCGGCTCGGTGAAGACCAACATCGGGCACGCCGAGTCCGCCGCAGGCATCGCCGGCCTCATCAAGGCCGTCCTGATCGTCCGCCACGGCACCGTCCCGGCCTCGCTGCACTGCCACCGGACCAACCCGGTGATCGCCGAACACGGCCTGCCCGTCCGCGTGGTGACCCGCAACACCGGACTCACCGCATCCGGCGACCGCGCCCTCGTCGGCGTCAGCTCCTTCGGCATCTCCGGCACCAACGCGCACGTCGTCGTCGGCGAACACCGGCCCCGCGCCGCGCTCACGACCGCCGGGGCCGCCGCGCCCACGACCGCCGTGCCGGAGAGCGCCGCGACGGTCGGGACCGCCGGAGCCGCCGCGCCGGAGAACGCCCGGACCGCCGGAGCCGCCGTGCCGGAGAACGCCGAACACCTGCTCGTGCTCAGCGCCCGCTCGCGTCGCTCGCTCACCCTGCTGGCCGGGGCCTGGGCCGACCACCTCGACGGCCCCGGCCGTGACCAGGCACTGCGCGAGCTGTGCGCCGTCGCCGCCCTCCGCCGCGACGCCCACCCCCACCGGCTCTGGGTCCGCGCCGACACCCACCGCACCCTCGCCGCCCGGCTGCGCCGCCTCGCCGCCGGCGACACCCTGGCCGAGGGCGGCATCGCCGAGGCCGGCTTCACCGGCCCGCGCCGCACCGCCTTCGTCTTCCCCGGCCAGGGCTCCCAGTGGCTCGGCATGGGCCGCGGCCTGCTCGCCGCCTCACCCGCCTTCGCCGCCGCCATGGCCCGCTGCGACACCGCGATCCACGACGAACTCGGCTGGTCCGTCACCGAGTTGCTCACCCGGGCGACCGAACTGCCCACCGACATCGACCGGGTGCAGCCCGCACTCTGGGCCGTCGGCGTCTCCCTCGCGGCCGCCCTCACCGACCTCGGCCTCGCCCCGGACGTCTGCCTCGGCCACAGCATGGGCGAGATCGCCGCCGCCAGCACGGCCGGCGCCCTCGCCCTCACCGACGCAGCCGCCGTCATCTGCCGCCGCAGCCGGCTGATGCGCCGCCTCGCCGGGCGCGGTGCCATGCTCGCCGTCGAACTCTCCGCGGACGCCGCACGCGACTACCTCGCCTCCCGGCCCGAGTCCGCCGCCGTCTGCGTTGCCGCGGACAACTCCCCGAACGCGACCGTCCTCGCCGGACCGCCCGAGGCGATCGCCGCGATCAGCGCCGACCTGGAGGGACGGCACGTGCTCTGCCGCACCGTCCGCGTCGAAGTGGCCTCCCACTCGCCCGACATGGACCTGATCGCCACCGACCTCGTCGCCGCCCTCGACGGCCTCGCCCCGCGCCCCGCCCGCACCCCGCTGATGTCCACCGTGCTCGCCGCCCCCGTCCGCGGCGACGAACTCCTGCCGCAGTACTGGCAGGACAACCTCCGCAAGCCCGTCCGCCTCACCGAGGCCGTCCGCCGGCTCGCCGCCGAGGGCACCGTCTTCGTCGAGGTCAGCCCCCACCCCGTGCTCGCCGCGGCCGTCGAGGAGACCCTCCGCGACAGCGGCGCCGACGGCACCTGCCTGCCCACCCTGCGCCGCGGCTGCGACGAGGCCGCCGCACTCCTCGACGCCGTCGGCCGGGCCTTCGCCCACGGCGCGGCCGTCGACTGGCTCCGCTGGTACGGCACCCCGCCGCCCGTCCTCGACCTGCCCGCCTACCCGTGGGACACCGCCGAACTCCGCCGCGAGACCGCCGCCCCGACCCGCGCCGCCGTGACGACCGGCGACACCGCCCCGTACGTCCGTGAGGCGGCGCTCGGGGAGTGGGGCGTCGGCGACCGGGGCACCGGCGTCACCGTCCACGGCATCGCCCCGATCGTGCCCACCGTCTACCTGGACGCCGTCCTCGACACCGCCCGCGCCGCCGTCCCCGACACCCGGTTCGCCCTCACCGGGATCCGGCTCGGCAGTGCGGCCCTCACCCTGGACGACCTGCCGCACACCGCCCTGCGCGTCACCCTCGGCCGGCCCGGGCCCGACGGCGTCCGCCCCGTCCTCGTCCAGGCCCGCCGCGGCGCCGACGGGCCCCTGGAGCCGTGCGCCGAGGGCCGGTTGTGCCCCGTCGGCCCCGCCGACCCGCCCAACCGCCGGGACCTCCTGGACGCCGTCCTCGGCCGCCACCACGGCTACCTGTCCGCCGCCGGGTTCCACACCGAGGCCGAACGCCACGGCATCGGGATCGGCGCCGGGTTCCGCGCCGTCCAGCACGTCTGGCGCCGCGGCAGCCACGCCGCCAGAACG
>NZ_JBEYFP010000814.1:0-2560 GCF_040634455.1 Kitasatospora sp. NPDC007106 | reverse complement strand
GCCACCGCGCCGTACGGGTCGGGGCGAGCAGCGCCGGCAGGCACCGCACCGGCAGACCGGGGTCCCCCGCCGCCGCGACGCGGACCCGTGGCCGGCCGTCGGAGGTGAGCCGTTCCAGGACGCCGCCCGGAAGATCGGCACGGGCCGACACCGCGCGCACGTGCTCGCGGTCCGAGTCCGCGAGCCGCGGGTGGACCCGTGCAGGGAAGTGCCTGCGGGACTCGGCTGGCAGGGTCGTCGGATCCATCCGGCAGACCCCGTCGGCGGCCGGTTCGCGCCGCGGACACACCGGCCCGCCGACGGAACCACTCCGATGCCGGACACCGGGACGGCGTGATCCGGCCGGCTGACCTAGGGTCGGACTGCAAGCGGCCGAACGGGTGCACGCGCCCGGCGGTCCGTTCCGCTCCGCACTCCTCGGAAGGCAGTCGACCATGCCTACGACGTCCGAAACGCCCGTCCTGGACACCCTCGCCGCGATGACGATCGACTCGATCGAGCGGTGCGGGATGAACGAGGACATGCTCATCCTCACCCGGATCGCCGCGCTCGCCGCCATGGACGCACCGACGATCTCCTACCTCGCCCACCTCGGTCCGGCCGTCGAGGCCAATGTGACCGCGAGCCAGCTGCAGGACGTCCTGGTGGCCATCGCCCCGATCGTGGGGACGGCCCGGGTGATGTCCGCCGCCGGGCACATCACCGAGGCCCTCGGTGTCGCCATCGCCGTGGCCGACGCCGAGATCCAGGCCCAGGTGAACGGCCAGTAGTCCGCCGCCCCCGCGCAGCAACACGCCGACCGGCACTCCCCCGCAGGGAGCGCCGGTCGGCGCGTGGTTTCCGGAGCCGCCCGCGGACTACTTCACCGCGGCGGCCTCCAGCAGGACGTCCACCAGGCGCTCGGCGGCGTCGGGGCGGCCCTGGGCGCGGGCCCGGTGCGCCATCTCGGCACGGCGCGAGGGGTCGGACAGCAGCGGCGCGACGGCCCGGCACAGGCCGTCCGCGGTGACCTCGCCGAGCAGCGCCACGGCCGCGCCGGAGTCCTGCAGGTGACCGGCGTTGTGGGCCTGCTCGTTGCCGGCCGAGGAGGCCAGCGGAACGAGCACGGAGGCCTTGCCGAGGGCGGTGAGTTCGGCGATCGTCCCGGCGCCGCTGCGGGAGACGACCACGTCCGCCAGCGCCAGCACGTCCGGGAGTTCGGGGCCGACGAAGGGCGTGACCAGGTAGCGGGCGGCGAGGTGCGGGGGCAGGGCGGCGGCCCGGGCCCGCAGGCCGTCGGCGTGCGCGGCACCGCACTGGTGCACGACGTTGGCGCCGGTCAGCAGCCAGGGCAGCGCCTCCTCGACCAGGCCGTTGATCTGCAGCGAGCCCTGGGCGCCGCCGGTCACGTACACGGTGGGCAGGTGCGGGTCGAAGCCGTACAGGCCGAGCGCCTCGACGGCCTTGGCGGGGACGCCGTGGAACACCTCGGGGCGGACCGGATTGCCCGTCACCACGGCCCGGGCGCGGGCGCCCTCGGGCAGCAGCGGCACGGTGGACTCGGAGGAGACCGCGAAGCGGGCGGCGATCCGGGCGAGCATCCGGTTCGCCAGGCCGAGGCGGACGGTCTGCTCGTGGACGACCAGCGGCGCACCGCACCGGCCGGCGGCGCGGCCGACCGGGACGGCGACGTAGCCGCCGGTGGCGAGCACCACGTCGGGGGCGAAGTCGGCGACCACCTTGCGGGCCTGCAGGATGCCGCGGACGACCCGGAACATGTCGCGGACGTTGGCGGGCGAGGCCATCTTCAGCGGGTTCGAGGACCGGCGGATCTTGCCGGTGGCCACCGTGGCGAACGGGATGCCCTCGTTCGCGGCGACCCGGGCCTCCAGGCCCTCGGCGGTGCCGACCCAGAGCACCTCCAGCCCCTGCCCGGCGGCGCCGAGCCGGGCGCGGAGCGTCCGCACGGCGGTCAGCGCGGGGTAGGTGTGGCCGCCCGTGCCACCGCCGGTGACGAGCAGTCGGAACGGCCGCGCGGCGGCGGGCTGATGGTGGTCGGCGCGGTGCAAGGACGCTCCCGGGTGACGGCGTTCGGCCCGGACTCGGCCGCGCCGGAGGGCAGTTGGACAATCAGGACGATATCAGCCCAATCATCGCAGGTCCCGGCCGGGGACCCCGCCTACGGGGACGCCGGAGCGGCTGCCTCGGTTCCACCGACCGGAATCCGCTGTCGGCCCGCGGCACGACTGCGGAACGTGGAGCACAACACGGCGGTGAACGACGGCCGGACGCCGTCGGCCGACTCGCTCGCCGTGCCGGCGAAGCACCGCCGGCAGCGGAACTTCTACTCCTGAAGGACCCCGGCCGACCGGCGGACTCCGCCGCGGGCCGCGGCACTCCGCCGGCCGGTGCCGGGATCCCCGCGTCGGTGCCGTGATCCTGCGGCCGGTGCCGGATCCGTCGGTCAGTCCTGGATCCGCCGGTCAGTCCTGGATCCGTCGCCAGGGGCGGTCCGCCTCCAGGGCGAACGCCAGCTCCAGCAGGACGCGTTCCTGCCCGTGCCCGGCGGACAGGTGGACGC
>NZ_JBEYFP010000813.1:0-2571 GCF_040634455.1 Kitasatospora sp. NPDC007106 | reverse complement strand
CGCCGTGCTGGCCGCCGGCCTCACCGCCACCACCGCCGGGCCGGCGCAGGCCGCCGCCTACGAGAGCTCCCCGTACGGCTACGCCGCCGGCACCACCGGCGGCGCCGGCGGCAGCCGCACCACCGTCACCACCCTGGCCGCGCTGAAGACCGCGGTGGCCGGCAGCGCCGCCAAGACCGTGTACGTCTCCGGCACCATCGCGCTCGCCGGGCAGGTGGACGTCGGCTCCAACACCAGCGTCATCGGCGTCGGCGCGGGCTCCGGCCTCACCGGCGGCGGACTGCGGGTCAAGAACGCCACCAACGTGGTGCTCCGGAACCTGAACATCAGCAAGGCCGTCGGCACCGACGCCATCACCGTCCAGGCCTCCACCAAGGTCTGGGTGGACCACAACGACCTGTCCTCCGACCGCAGCCACGGCAAGGACTACTACGACGGCCTGGTGGACATCACGCACGGCTCGGACAACATCACCGTCTCCTGGAACAAGTTCCACGACCACTACAAGGTCAGCCTGGTCGGCCACTCCGACAGCAACGCCGCCGAGGACACCGGCAAGCTGCACGTCACCTACGGCCACAACTGGTTCGACAACGTCAACTCGCGGCTGCCCAGCGTCCGTTTCGGCACCGCCCACGTCTACAGCAACTACTTCGGCAACGTCGGCGACAGCGCCGTCCACTCGCGGATGGGCGCCCAGGTGCTGGTCGAGCGGAACGCCTTCGCCGGCTCCTTCGAGTCCGTCACCACCACCGGGGACAGCAAGACCGACGGCTACGCCAACCTGTTCCGCAACGACCTCGGCTCGACCACCACCGACATCACCCGGACCGGCAGCTTCACCGCCGCGCCCTACGCCTACGACCCGACCGGCGCGGACACCGTGGCGGCCGTGGACACCGCGGGCGCCGGCACAGGCCGGATCTGACGCCGGACCGGTGCGGCACCGGCCGGACCCGGTGCCGGCCGGATCCGACGCCGGAACAGCAGGACGCCGGCGGTCCCGGGAGCGTCCCGGGGCCGCCGGCGTCGGTGCGCCTGCGGTGCCGCTGTTACTTGATCTTCAGGACCTGGCCGGGCTTGATGAGGTTCGGGTCCTGGCCGATGGTGCCCTCGTTGCCGTCGTAGACCTGCTTCCAGCCGCCGAGCTTGTTCTTGTCGGAGATGTCGGAGAGCGTGTCGCCGGCCGCCACCGTGTACGTGTCGGGCTGCGCGGCGGGCGTGGTGGCCTGCGGAGCCGGGGTGGCCGTGGTGGCGGCCGGGTCGGCGGTGGTGCCCGGGCCGGTGGTGGCCGGCGCGGTGGTGCTCGGGGCCGGCGTGCCGGGGGTGGTGGCCGGCGCGGTGGTCGCGCCGGTGGTGACCGGCTGGCCCGTGATCGGGTCGATGACGGGGGGCGCGGCGTCCGGTGCGGCGGTGCCCGGGGCGGGCGTGCCGGGGGCCGTGGTGGTGCCCGGCACCGGGGCGGTCGTGGTGCCGGTCGGGTCGGGGGTGACCGGGAGGCCCGTGATCGGGTCGATGGTCGGAGGCGTGGTGGCGTTGCCCTGTGCGGCGGGCAGGGTCGGCGCGGTGGTGGCCTGGCCTGGCGCCGTGGACTGGCTCTGGGCGGTCGGGGCCGTCGGGCCGGTGTAGTAGTCGTAGATCTCCTGGCTGGTCGTCCAGTACCACTGACCGTCCACCAGGTACCAGTAGACGCCGCTGGCGTCCCGGCCCTGCATGCCGGTGAAGACCGGCGCCGAGGCGCCGCGGTCGGTCGGCGCGGTGGTGGCGGCCGGCGCCGTCGAGCCCTGGGAGTCCTGGTCGACCGTCTCCGGCTTGCCCTCGCCGGTGAGGCCCGCGGACTTGCCGCAGTTGCCCCAGGCCTTCGCGCCGCGGTCTTCCAGGACACGCTCGGCGACGGCGATCTGCTCCTCCTTGGTGGCCCGGTCGGGCGTGGAGGCGAACTTGTCGCCGCCGTAGGCGACCCAGGTGCGCAGGTCGAGCTGGAGGCCGCCGTACTCGCCGTTGCCGACGCTCTTGCCCCAGTTGCCCGCGCTGGCGCACTGGGCCACCGCGTCCCAGGTGGTGACCGGGGCGGCGTGGGCGCCCGTCGCGGTGAGCAGCGGGATCGCCAGACCCGCACCTGCCACACCTGCGGCCGCGACGGCGCGCTCGGTCTGGGTGGGGCGGCGGTGACGGCCCGAGCCGATGAAACCCATCGAGTTCCCTCTCCGCACGCCTGCGAGGTGAGCTGTCGGGTTCGGACCGGGAGGTGGCCCGGCCGCACTGAGGCGGCTTCACCCCTAGCCGTGTGGGGGCGGCGTCGAAACTGGGTCCCCCGTCCCTGCCCAGGGTCTGGTCGGTGACCCGGTCGACGCGGTGGGCAGGGTTCGGCGTGCCGCGCCTCGGGCGCCCGTGCTGTCGGGCTGAGGTGGACATTAGAGGGATCATCACTGCGATAACAAGCCAGCATCCCGAACATCACACAATCATCACGAGTGCTTCGGTGCCGCATGCGTGCATTTCGGCCGCGCGCCGCCCCGCGCGCCGCTGCCCGCCCGCGCGGCGCCGCAGGTCGCGGGGGCGGCAGCGGCC
>NZ_JBEYFP010000812.1:0-2572 GCF_040634455.1 Kitasatospora sp. NPDC007106 | reverse complement strand
CGCGCACCGGCCGGGCCGTGCCCGGCCGACGACCCGACGGACAGTCACCGTCCGCCGGGTCTTCGTCATGCCGCCGTCCCACTCCCCGGGACATCCGCCGGTCCGAGGCGGCCATGCGTCAGGATGGCCCCATGGCGGACACCTTCCACACGCTGACCTTCGAGACCACCACCGGCACCGGTGAGGTCGCCCTCGACATCACCGAGCGCTGCGCGGCCTTCCTCACCACCGCGGCCGCCGGCCGCGACGGGCTGCTCAACGTCTTCGTCCCGCACGCCACCGCGGGCATCGCCGTGATCGAGACGGGCGCCGGCAGCGACGACGACCTGCTCGCCCTGCTCCGCGACCTGCTGCCCGCGGACGGCCGCTGGCGGCACCGGCACGGCACCCCCGGCCACGGCCGCGACCACGTGCTGCCCGGGCTGGTCGCCCCGCACGCCACCCTGCCGGTGATCGGCGGCAAGCTCGCGCTCGGCATCTGGCAGTCCGTCGTCCTGGTCGACACCAACGTCGACAACCCGCGGCGGACGGTGCGGCTCAGCTTCCTCGGCTGACGGGCATACCCGCCCGCCGTACGGCGTTGCCGACGGTGCCGCCGCCCACCCGCCCGGGGCGGACCCGGGAACGCCCCACCACCGCCGAGGAGGCCGACCATGACCGAGCCCGACACCTCCACCGCCGCCGCGACGGACGCCGTCTGCGAGCTCGCCCCCGCCGACCGGGCCGTGCAGGGCCTCACCCCGGCGGCCGACGCCGGCCCGCGTGCGGACTGCGTCCTGTGCGGCGAGCCGACCGAGTACCCGGCCGACCACGCCGGCTCGACGCTCTGCGCGGTCTGCACCTGGCAGCAGGCCCAGCGGATCGCCTGCGCGGGCTGACCGCCCGTCACCCCGATCGGCGGGCCCGCCGCGCCCCGGCCGGAACGCCGCTGACACAGGCTCAGGCGTCCTCCCGGTCGGCGACGGCCAGGGTCGAACCGTGCCGCTGCTTGCGGACGAGCAACTGAGAGGGGATCCGGCTGCGCAGATCGGCGACGTGGCTGACGATGCCGACCGCGCGGTCCCGCTCGCGCAGGCCGTCGAGGACGTCCATGACCTCCTCCAGGGTCTGCTCGTCGAGGCTGCCGAAGCCCTCGTCGATGAAGAGGGTGTCCAGCGGCATGCCGCCCGCCTCGTCCGTCACCACGTCGGCCAGGCCGAGGGCCAGGGCCAGCGAGGCGAAGAAGCTCTCGCCGCCGGAGAGCGTCGCGGTGTCGCGGTCCCGGCCCGTCCAGGCGTCCACCACCCGCAGCGACAGGCCGGAGCGCTTGGTGCCGGCGACCGGGCCGTCACTGTGGACCAGGGTGTAGCGGCCGCCCGACATCCGCACCAGCCGGTCGCTCGCCGCCGCGGCCACCTGCTCCAGCCGGGCCGCCAGCACGTACGACTCCAGCCGCATCCGCAGCGCGTTCTCCGCCGGGGCACCGGCCACCAGGGCGGCGAGCCGGCCGATCCGGCCGAGCTCGGCGAGCTCCGGGGCCAGCGCCGCGGCCAGCTGTGCCAGCTCGGCGCCGATCCGGGCCAGCGCGGCACAGCGCCGCTCCGCGGCACCGGCCTCCGCCGCGGCCCGCTGCAACCGGTCGGCGGCCCGCGCCTGACCGGCCCCCGTCGCGGCCGGATCCGCGGGCGGCAGCGCCGCGGCGGCCACCAGCTCGGGACGCACCAGCTCGGCCTCGACCGCGGCCACCGCCCGGTCGTGCGACTCCAGCCGGGCCTCCAGCGCGGACCTGCCGGCCGCCGGCAGGACCGCGGCGCGGGCCTCGTCCGGGGTGGCGAACCCTGCCTCCGCGGTGGCCCGCAGCAGCTCCCGCTCGGCCTCGGACAGCCGTCCGGCCGCCTCCTCCGCCGCGTGCACGGCGTCCAGGGCCGCGGCCACCGCCCGGGCGTCCTCGTCCAGTTGCCGGGCGCGGGCGGCCACCGAAGGGGCGTCGCCCCGGGCGTCGGCGACCAGCTCGGCGAGCCGCAGCCGCTCCGCGGCGAGGTCCTGCAGCCGGGCGTTGGCGGCGGCGGCGTCCGCACCACCGGCCCGCAGCTGCTCCTCGCGGCGGCGCTGCTCGGCGGTGAGCTGCTCGATCCGGCGGACGGCCGTGCCCAGGGCGTCGGCCCGCCGGACGGCGGCCGACCGCTCCGCCTCGGCGGCCGCCAGCTGCTTGGCGAGCTCGGCGGAGGCCGTCTCGCCGGCGACGGCCAGGGCCGCGGACTCGTCGGCCCGCAGCCCGGCCACCGTGCGCCGGGCGTCCTCCAGCCGCTGTTCGGCGTCGGCCTGCGCGGCGGCGGCGCGCCGCTGGTCCCCGGCCGTGACCTGCCCCTCGCCGGGGCGGGCCGGGGCCGGGTGCTCGGCCGCGCCGCACACCCGGCAGGGGTCGCCGGCGCGCAGTGCACCGGCGAGTTCGGCGGCCATCCCGGCCAGCCGGCGCTCCTGCAGGTCGAGCGTGGTCGCCCGGGCGGTCAGGGCCAGATCGTGGGCGTCCCGCTCGTGCTGCTCGGCGCGGGCGAGGGCGGCCCGCACGGTGTCGCGGCGGTCGGCGGCGCTC
>NZ_JBEYFP010000811.1:0-2573 GCF_040634455.1 Kitasatospora sp. NPDC007106 | reverse complement strand
GCGCGGGCCGCGCGGCGTGCGAGCCGCCGCACGAACCGGTCGCCGGGCCGGGCGGTGGTCGGGGCGGGTGCGGCGGGCAGTGCCGCGGTGCTCATGACGCGGTCACCCCCTCGAAGCGCTGGACGACGGTGAAGGCGGGGATCGCGGAGACCGTGCGGCGACGGGCCAGCAGGCGGGGCACGCTGTAGAGGAAGACGTTCGGCATGGCGCGTACGGCGAGCGCGGTGGCCGCCCGGAGCGCCACGGGGTAGTCGGGCGAGTCGAGCGGGGTGCGGGAAACCTTCTCGACGGCGGCCTTGAGCTCGGGCGGGGTGGTGCGGCCGGGGTTCATCAGGCCCTGCTCGCCGAAGAGCACCTGGAAGGCCTGGGCGGCGGAGTCCCGGCCGGCGAACTGGTCGGTGAACAGCGCCTTGGAGTGCTGGATGTAGACGATCTGGGTGGCCTGGGCGGCGGGGATCACCTCGATGGTGGCGCGGATGCCGACGGCCTTGAGCTGGGCCTGGAGCTGTTCGGGCAGGCCCTGGGCGGCGCTCGTGGTGAGCGTCAGCTCGACGCCGTCCGGGTGTCCCGCCCCGGCGAGCAGGGCCCGCGCCTTGTCCGGGTCGTAGCGGTAGAGGTCGTCGGAGCCCGGGTCGTGGCCGACGTAACCCTTGGGGAAGGGCTGGTAGTTGACCTCTCCGTGACCGAACAGCTGGGTCTTCACCAGGGCTTCGCGGTCGATCGCGTACTTCAGCGCCTCGACGACGTCCGGGTTGTCGAACGGCGCCTTGGTGGTGTTGACGTCGAGGACGGCGACGACCAGGGACGGTATCTCCTGCACCTCCAGTCCGGCTGCCTTCGCCGCCTCGACCTGGCTGCCCGGGATCTGCGCGACGTCGAACTGCCCGGCCTGCAGCCCGCCGACGACGGTGGCGGCGTCCGGCAGCGGGTAGACCTCGAAGTTCTCCAACTTGATCGAGGCGGCGTCCCAGTAGCCGGGGTTGCGGCGCAGCACGGCCTTGGTGTTGAGGGTGTAGGAGGTGAGGGTGAACGGCCCGGCGCCGGCCGGTCTGGTGGCGATGCCCGCGGCGTCGGCCTCGAAGGCCTTCGGGTTGACGACCATGCCGGTCTTGCCGGCCAGCAGGTTGGGCAACTGGTAGTCGGGCTGGGTGAGGTCGAGGACAACGGTACTGGCGTCGGGGGCGAGCACCTGCTTGACGTGGACGAGTTGCGGGGCGACCAGCGACTTGGGGTCGGTGCGGCCGCGGTCCAGGCTCTTCTTGACGGCGGCCGCGTCGAGAGGGCTGCCGTCCGCGAAGGCCAGGTTCGGGCGGAGCGTGAAGGTGACGGAGGTACCGTCCTGGCTGTACGTCCAGCCGCTCGCGAGGGCCGGGACGGCGGTGCCCTTCTCGTCGAGCTTGGTCAGCCCGGCGTAGACGAGGGAGAGGACGTGCACGTCCCAGCCGGCGGAGGAGAACACCGGGTCCCAGGAAGTGGGCAGCGCCCAGCCCCACGTGAGGGTTCCGGCGGAGCCCGGCGCACCGGCAGGACCGGTGCCGGCGTCGCCGCAGGCGGCCAGCGCGAGAGCGGCGCCGGCCCCGAGACCGAGGCCGAGGAAGGAGCGTCTGGCGAGGGACGGCGAGGGCGCGGGGAGTCTGGTCATGGGCGTGCGTCACCTTTCGCGGCACGGCGGGACGGCCCTCGGCGCCCGGCCCGGGACACGGCGGGTCCATGGACGGCGGGCGGTGCGCGGGCACGGCGCGTACCGGTGGTTCGGAGAAGGGGGTGTCCGACGGCTCCCCGGGGCGGGGGCGGCGCGGCACGGCGAAGAGCGCGGGAGTTGACGCGGGGGCGGCGGGCTCGGGCGGCGCCGCGGGGGGCTCGGACAGCGCGGCGGTGGTCAGGCCGTCGGCGGGAGCGGGGCGCTCAGCGACAGAGGTCGCTGCTGGTGCGCCGGAAGTCCACGTAGCGGCACACCACGTTGGGGTGCGTGGAGAGCATGCCGTCATCCTGTCGGCTGCGGAACCCGACTGTCAATGGACACCTTTTGGTGTCTCATTCGGCGGTACGGGGGCCTCCGCGGCCGGGCAACGGGCCGACTGCGAACGGTCCTTGCAGCTCAGGGCTGCGTCCGGCCCGAGCCGGCGAGCAGCCGGGAGCCGGCCGCCTCGTCCGGGTGCAGGTACACCGGGCCCGTGCCGGTGAGCACGGTGAGCGCCCCGGCGGGCGCGCCCTCCTGACCGGGCGGCAGGTCCATCCCCGTCAGGCTTCGGTGATGCAGCAGTAGTTGCTCCGGAGTCAGCGAGTCGGACACCGGCGCCAGGCCCGGACAGACGGCCCGCACCGCCGCCAGGTACGCGGCGAGCGGCCGCCACCCCGGCACCGCCCGGCAGCCGGCCGGGCCCCGGAAGACCAGCGTCGGCAGGGCGTAGCGGTGGCCGTCCTCGGTCTCCTTGGCGGCGCCCGGGTGCGGCCCGTCCGCCCGGAGGCCGATCACCTCGGGCAGCGGCCGTCGGGTCTCCGCGCGGTCCCGGAGCCGGGACGTTCCTGGCCAGGGTGGTGCCACGACGACGAACCACAGCGCGCAAGCCGGC
>NZ_JBEYFP010000810.1:0-2573 GCF_040634455.1 Kitasatospora sp. NPDC007106 | reverse complement strand
GCGCTCTCGTCGGCCCAGGCCGCCCACGGGTGGCCGGTGAGGTCGTCGAGCCGCAGCGGAGCCAGCTCCTCGACCAGTTCGCGGCGCCGGGCCATCGGGAAGGAGGCGCAGACCCCGACGTGCTGCAACTGCCCGTCGCCGTCGTAGAGGCCGAGCAGCAGCGAGCCGACGATCGGTCCGCTCTTGTGCTCGCGGTAGCCGGCGAGGACGCAGTCGGCCGTCCGCTGGTGCTTGATCTTGAACAGGGTGCGCTCGCCGGCCGCGTACGGGCCGTCCAGCGGTTTGGCGACCACGCCGTCGAGTCCGGCGCCCTCGTACTGGGCGAACCAGGTCCGGGCGAGTTCGACGTCGGTCACGGCGGGCGCCAGGTGGACGGGGGCGGAGGCACCGGCCAGGGCGGACTCCAGGGCGCTGCGGCGCTCGGCGAGCGGGCGGTCGGCGAGGGCGGTGTCGTCCAGCGCCAGCAGGTCGAAGGCGACGAACGAGGCGGGGGTGCGCTCGGCGAGGGTGCGGACCCGGGAGGCCGCCGGGTGGATGCGCTCCAGCAGTTCCTCGAAGCGCAGCCGGCCCTCGCGGGCGATCACGATCTCGCCGTCGACCACGCAGCGGGCGGGCAGCTCGCGGCGGAAGGCCTCCACCAGTTCGGGGAAGTACCGGGTGAGCGTCTTGGTGGTGCGGCTGCCGATCTCGACCTCGTCGCCGTCGCGGAAGACGATCGCGCGGAAGCCGTCCCACTTGGCCTCGTACTGCATGCCGGGCGGGATCTCGGCCACCGACTTGGCGAGCATCGGCTGCACGGGCGGCATCACGGGAAGGTCCATGCTCCGATCGTCGCCGCACGTCGCACGGCCCGCGCGCCGGATGCGGGGGGCCCGCCTAGCGTGGGAGGCATGGCCTCGACAGCGGTTGAACTGGAGGTGGACGGCCGGCCGGTCCGGCTCTCCAACCCCGACAAGGTCTACTATCCGGCGCGCGGCTTCACCAAGCGGGACGTCGCCGAGTACTACCTGGCGGTCGCGCCGGGCGTGCTGCGCGGGCTGCGGAACCGGCCGACCACGCTGCAGCGGTTCCCGGACGGCGTCGAGGGCGAGTTCTTCTACCAGAAGCGGGCGCCCAAGGGCCTGCCGGAGTGGCTGCCGACCGCCCGGATCGCCTTCCCGAGCGGCCGCAGCGCCGACGAGATCTGCCCGAACGAGCCGGCCGCGGTGCTGTGGGCCGCCAACCTCGGCTGCCTGACCTTCCACCCCTGGCCGGTGCGCCGTGCCGACACCGAGCACCCGGACGAGCTGCGGATCGACCTCGACCCGCAGCCGGGCACCGACTTCCACGACGCGGTGACCGCCGCGCACGAGCTGCGCGCGCTGCTGGAGGAGCTGGGGCTGCGCGGCTGGCCGAAGACCTCCGGCGGGCGCGGGCTGCACGTCTACGTGCCGGTGGAGCCGCGCTGGACCTTCACCGACTGCCGGCACGCCGTGATCGCGCTCGGCCGGGAGCTGGAGCGCCGGATGCCCGGACGGGTGACCACCGCCTGGTGGAAGGAGGAGCGCGGCGAGCGGATCTTCGTGGACTACAACCAGATGGCCCGCGACCGGACGATCGCCTCGCCGTACTCGCTGCGGGCCCGGCCCGAGGCGACCGCCTCCACCCCGCTGCGTTGGGAGGAGATCGACAACGTCGTCCCGCAGGACTTCGACCTGCGGACGGTGCCCGCGCGGTTCGCCGAACTCGGCGACCTGCACGCCGAGATGGACGACTTCGCGTTCGCCCTGGACCCGCTGCTGGAGCTGTTCGCGCAGCAGGACGCCGTGGACCTGCCCTACCCGCCGGACCATCCGAAGATGCCGGGCGAGCCGATGCGGGTGCAGCCGAGCCGGGCGAAGAAGGGCTGAGGGCGGGGGCCCGGGCCGGGCAGGAACCTCTCGTTCGCGGTCCGGAACCGTCGGATCCGGTCGATCCGCGCCGGTTCCGAACGCCGGCCCTCCGCCGCCCCGGTGCGTGGCTACGCTCGCGCACCTGACACCGCTTCGGGAGGGGACGGCGAGATGGGCGAGACCGCGACGTGCGGCGGGTGCGCGGCCACCGAGGTACCGCGGCGGCCGTGCCCCGGCTGCGGCGACGAGGGCTGACCGGGCCCGGTGGACGCGTACGAGGAGCTGCTGGTGCTGGCCCGCGGCACCGCCCGGACGCTGCTGGCGCAGGGTGTCGCGCCGCTGTCGTTCCGGGACGACGAGGGCGCCGCGGTGGACGGCTGGGTGGTCGACCGGCTGCCCGCCTGGGACCGCGGCGGGGCGGCGGTGCGGACGCGCCGTACGGAGGTGCGCAGCAGCTGTGCGCTCGTCCTGGACGTGGACGGGCGGTTCCACCGCTACCGGGACAGCTCGCTGCGGATGCCCGCCGCCGGCGGCCGGACGGTGGTCACCCGTCGGCTGGAGCTGTCGCCGGCCAGCGCGCGGACGCTGGTCGCGCTCGGACCGGGCCGGCCCTTCGACCAGGTGACGGTGCTGCTGGAGCAGTTGCCGTGGACGGCCGTGCCGCACCGGCCCGCCGTCCGGCCGCAGCCGGTGGCCGCACCC
>NZ_JBEYFP010000809.1:0-2575 GCF_040634455.1 Kitasatospora sp. NPDC007106 | reverse complement strand
CCGCCAGCGCGACCTCCACCAGCGCGGGCAGCAGCCGGGCCCGGGCCAACCGGTCCGGCGCCTCCGCGAGGGCCCGCCGCACACCGCCCGCCGCCGCCTCCGGCCGGCCCCCGGCCAGCCGCAGCAGCGCCAGCCCCGGCTGGGCGTCGCAGCCGTACCGCCCGCTCTGCCGGTACGCCTCCTCGGCCCGCGCCCACTCCCCGCGCAGCCGGTGGATCTCGCCGAGCTGGTAGAAGGCGCCGCCCGCGAGGAACTCCCCGAAGCCGCGGGTCAGCCGCTCGCAGGCGCTCCGCGCCTGCACGGCCGCGTTCGCCCAGTCGCCCACCAGCCGCAGCAGCTCCGAGCGGTGCACCAGGCAGATCCCCGAGTACCCGCCCTCGAACTGCGGCAGCGCGTCCGTCCAGGCGTCCAGCGCGAGCGTCCACTCGCGGGCCCGGCGCAACTCCTGCAGGTCCTGGCAGGCCGCGATCACCAGGCAGTACACCCAGGCGGTCACCCGCGGGCCGGTCTCCCCGGCGGTCACCGCCACCATCGCCTCGTCCAGCAGCGCCAGACCCTCGTCCACCCGCTCCTGCGCGATCCGTGCAGCACCCTGGAACTGGGCCGCCAGCACCGCCAGATCCCGGTCCCCGAACCGCCCCGCCAGCTCCAGGACCCGCCCCGCCGTCCCGAACGCGGCCTCGTGCTCGCCCTCCTGCAGCTGCCGCTCCGCCTCCCGCACCAGCAGGAACCCCTGCTCGGCGCACGGCGGACCCGACCCGGCGAACCGCCCCGCCCGCGCCAGCCAGCCGCCCGCGTGCGCGAACTCGCCGCGCATCGCCAGCACCTCCGCCAGCCAGAACGCACAGCGCAGCGCACCACGGACGTCCGCGGCCCCCTCGCGCGCCAGGTAGGCCCGCTGCAGGACGGCCGACGCCTCCTCGCCCCGGCCGAGCAGCTGCGCCGCCTCGCCCCAGTCCTCCAGATCCGCGACCCCGAGCCCGTCCGGCTCCCCGCCGTCCGCGGCGGCGTACAGCGCACAGGCGTCCCGCCAGGCGTGCCCGCCGTGCGAGCGCCTGGCATCGGCCAGTACCGCGGCCGCGTCCATGCCTGCCTCCGGCCCCCACTGGGCCCCGACCACCATTCAACCGCCGCCCGCCCCGACTGTCAGCCGCCGCCCGCCCCGACTGTCAGCCGCCGCTCGGCCCGGCCGCGGTCAGAACTCCGCGGTGTCGAGGTCGAGGCCGAACGGCGCCGGCAACCGCACCGGCACCCCGAACGGACGGGGCCCCTCGACGAGGGTGTAGCCGAGCCGCCCGGGCTGCGAGAACAGCGTGCAGACCCGCTCCTGCCGGTCGACCAGCAGGTAGAGCGGCGCACCGTACTGGGCGTAGCGGCGGCGCTTGGCGGTCCGGTCGGTGTCCCCGTTGGACGGGGAGGTGACCTCCACGACCAGCACGGTCTGGTCCGGCAGCAGCGCACCCTCGGTCTTGGCCAACGCGGCCGGCACCACGGCGAGGTCGGGGACGTAGAAGTTCTCTGTGCCGGGCAGGTCGAGGTTGCCGGAACCGGCGCGCAGGCCGAGCGCACGCATCCGGGGGCCGATCTGCTCACGGATCAGGTCGACGGCGCTCTCGTGCGCCCAGGAGGGGGACACGGGGGTGATGACTCCCTCGATGATCTCGACCCGCTCACCTGCGATGTGCTGGATCGCGTACTTCAGGGCCTGCTCCGGATTGGGCACCCGGCTGTAGTCGCCGGGGCCCGCGTGCGCCGTGCTCACCTGCTGGTCTCCTGTCCGGTGGGGCCGGAGCGGCGGACACCCACCGCATCCGCCAGGCTACCGTCGGCGGACGGGCTCCCTGACGCCCCGTGTCCTCGGGCGACCGAAATCGGGTGGCACGGTCGGGTGTAGTCCGGATGTACTCGGGGCCGGTGGACGGCTTGTGGAGGGGCTGCGGTGGAGGATCCGGATTTCGCGGTGCACCTGACCGGGGTGGGGGAGCGCGGGATCGAGGTCGGGATCGAGGTGGTGAAGGCGGTGCGGGCGGTGACCGGGGCGAGCCCGTGGCGGAGCAGGCAGCTGGTGGACGGCGCGCCGGTGGGCCTGGTGGCGGAGGCGGCCCTGGAGCGGGCGGTCGCCGCGGCCGCGAGGCTCCGGGCGGCCGGGGCGGGGGCCGAGATCCGGTGCGGCTGGTGCCGGCGCACGCTGCCCGCGGACGATGCGCCGGTGGACCCGGGGCCGTGCGCGTCCGTGTACTGGCCCACGGCGCACTGCCGGGCCAATGCCCTGACGGTCTGCGACTGCGGCTGGTGTGCGGAGCACGGGCCGACGAGCCTCACCCGCCCGCGGGCCGGCGGGACGCTCTGACGGGATCAGAGGCTCTCGGCGGGCTCCTGGTGGTGGGCGAGGTGGCCGCCGAGGGCGGCGGCCGTGGCGGCGACCGTGAGGCCGGCGAGGCCGAGGAGACGGCCCGTGGTGGGGGCCGTGCCGGTACGGGCGGCGCGGCAGCGGGCGGCTCGACGGACATCAGCACCAGGACGACGTTGCGCCGGGCGAGCACGCCGTAGACGCCGACGCAGAACAGCAGCGCGG
>NZ_JBEYFP010000808.1:0-2582 GCF_040634455.1 Kitasatospora sp. NPDC007106 | reverse complement strand
GCTCTGGCGCTGTCCGCTGCGACTACGGGCCGCCGGTCATTGCGGCTCGTTGGTGCCGCGTCCCGCGCGGTCGCCGAGGCCGGTCAGTGCACCGACCGGCGGGTACCTGCGCTCGGCTTCGGCTGCGGCGTCGGTGCCCGCGACCGGGCGGCTCGGCCGGGCGCCGGCGGAGGGCAGCAGCCGGGCCGCCAGGGTGAGGGCGCGGGTGGTGGTGGCGGGCGCCAGGCCGTAGACGCGGCTGCCGAGCTTGGCCGCGGGGGTGAGCACCAGCTCGGGGCGGCCCCGTTCGGCGGCCCGGACGATCGCCCGGGCGGCGCGGGACGCGTCCATGGAGAGCAGCGGCAGGCTCGCGGCGGGCCCGAACCAGGCGTACTCGCGCTCGGGCCGGCCGGCGAAGGCGGCGGCCCGGTGCGAGCCGGTGCGCATCAGGCCCGGCAGCACGGTGGTGACGCTGATGCCGTCGGCGGCGAGTTCGGCGCGCAGGCCCGCGGACAGCCCGGCGAGCGCGAACTTGGCGGTGACGTAGGGCAGCAGGTGCGGGGCCGGGATGCGGCCGCCGATCGAGGAGACGGTGACGACGGTGCCGCTGCGGCGCTCGCGCATGCCGGGCAGGGCGGCGAGCACCAGCCGGACGGGCGCCCGCACCATGACGTCCAGTGCACGGTCGAAGTCCTCGGCGGTGAAGGCCTCCAGCGGGCCGACCTGGATCAGTCCGGCGTTGTTCACCAGCACGTCGAGCCGGCCGAACCGCTCGACGGTGGCGGCGACCAGCCGTTCGGGGGCGTCCGGTTCCGCGAGGTCGCAGACGGTGGAGGCGACGGTGCCGCGGCTGCTCAGCTCGCGTTCGGCGGTGGCGAGTTCCTGCGGATCGCGGGCGCAGATCATCACCCGGGCGCCGCGGTCGGCGAGTTCGCCGGCGATCAGCAGGCCCAGCCCGCGGGATCCGCCGGTGACCAGTGCGGTGGCGCCGTGGAAGCGGTCGTCGTGGTGGTGCATGGGCTTCTCCGTCTCCGGTGTCGGGCCCGCACGGGCGGTGCCCGTGCGGGAACTCCCCCGTCGGCGCCTGTCCGTGCCCCGGCCGGGCAAACGGCCGGCCTCGGCGGTTTCCGCCATCCCGCGACGGGCAGCCGCGACCACCGGACGACGTGATGCGCGGAGAGGGTGGTCGACGTGAAGGCAGTGGTGTTCAAGGGGCCGTTCGAGGTGTCGGTCGAGGAGGTGCCCGATCCGCGGCTGGAGGCCCCGGGGGACGCGGTCGTGCGCATCACCACGACCAACATCTGCGGTTCCGACCTGCACATGTACGAGGGCCGCACCTCGGTGGAGGAGGGCAAGGTCCTCGGTCACGAGAACATGGGCATCGTCGAGGAGACCGGCCCGGGCGTCACCCGGATCGAGCCGGGCGACCGGGTGTCCGTGCCGTTCAACATCGCCTGCGGCAGCTGCCGCAACTGCGTGGAGGGGCTGACGGCGTTCTGCCTGCGGACGAACCCGACCGAGGGCGTCGACGGCGCGGCGTACGGCTACGCCAACATGGGCCCGTACCGCGGCGGGCAGGCCGAGTACCTGCGGGTGCCGCACGCGGACTTCAACCTGCTGGAGCTCCCGGCGGGCACCGAGCACGAGAACGACTTCACCATGCTGTCGGACATCTTCCCGACCGGCTGGCACGGCACCGAGCTGGCCGGCATGCGGCCGGGCGACACCGTGGCGGTGTTCGGCGCGGGCCCGGTCGGCCTGCTGGCCGCGCACAGTGCGGTGATCCGCGGCGCCGCCCGGGTCTTCGTCGTCGACGAGGAGCCGGACCGGCTGGCGCTCGCCGAGCGGATCGGCGCCGAGCCGGTCGACTTCTCCGCGGCCGACCCGGTCGAGCAGATCACCGACGCCACCCACGGCGCCGGCGCGGACTGCGGCGTCGAGGCGGTCGGCTACCAGGCGCACGACCCGACCGGCCGGGAGCACCCCGAGCTCGTCCTGGACCAGCTGGTCAGGGCCGTCCGGACGGCCGGCGGCATCGGCGTGGTCGGCGTCTACGTCCCCGAGGACCCGGAGGCCGCCACCGACGGCGCCGAGGAGGGCCGGATCGGCTTCGACTACGGCACCTTCTTCACCAAGGGCCAGCGGATGGGCACCGGCCAGTGCCCGGTGAAGCGGTACAACGCCCGGCTGCGCGACCTGATCACCGCCGGACGGGCCGAGCCGTCCTTCCTGGTCTCCCACGAGCTTCCCCTCACCGAGGCGCCGCGCGGCTACCGCTGCTTCGACCACCGGGACGACGGCTGGACGAAGGTCCTGCTGCGGCCGACGGCCCTCGCCGCCTGACGGCGGACCCGCACCGTGCAAGGAGTGCCACCATGACCGACCGCGACGGCGAGCGGCTGCTCGCCATCTACCTCAACGACCACCTGGCCGGCTCGTACGGCGGTACGGCGCTCGCCCGCCGGATCGCCCGCACGCACCCTGCCGGCCCGGACGCCCCCGATCTGCGGACCATGGCCCGGGAGATCGCCGAGGACCGGGACGAACTCGCGCTGCGCGACGACGACCGGTCCCTGCTCTCGCTGGCCCCCGCCGTCCTCGGC
>NZ_JBEYFP010000807.1:0-2584 GCF_040634455.1 Kitasatospora sp. NPDC007106 | reverse complement strand
GCGAGCAGCCGGTCGAACAGGGCGCCGGCAGCGGCCTCCTCGGCGGGGGTGAAGAACCGCAGGTCCGGCTGGCGGGCGAGGCGGCCGACGACGGTGGCGGCGGTGGCCGGGTCCCAGTCGGGGACCCGGTCGAGGACGTCGAAGTCCGGGAAGCGGCGGCCGCTCTCCCCCGACGGGACGCGGCGGCCGGTCGGCAGGTGCTGTCCTCCCACGGCTCACCTCTCCCGGCGCAGCACGGAGGCGAGCAGGCCCATGCCGCCGACCACGGTGACCAGCAGCGGGGCGAACAGCGGCGGCCCGGTCTCGATGTTGAAGCGGGCCATCGACCAGCCGCCGGGCTTCTGCGCGATGCCGCGGACGTGCAGCCAGGTGCCCTGCAGCCCGTTGGCGACGACGGCCGCGGAGACCACCGGCAGCACGGTGTGCGCGGCGCGTTCGCTGCGGAAGCCGGCGATGCCGGCCGCGGCGCCGAGCGGGCCCAGCGCGACGGGCCACCACATCATCCGGTTGCCGAAGCCGGCCCGGTCGTGCTCCAGGTAGATCTCCGCAGCGGTGATCAGCGCGCCCGCGGAGGTCAGCAGCGACAGCGACCGTTCGAAGCGGCCGTGCCGCACGTTCGCCACCAGCCGCGCCAGGGCGGACGGCGGGTCCGTTCGGCGGGTGCGCACCGGATTCACCCCTTCCCCCGGCCGGGCAGGAACTCCTGGATCTTGGCCTTGACGCCCTGCTTCACCACCGCGGCGCGGTCGCTGTCGCCGTGCATCACGGCGGAGGCGGCGGACGTGATCTGGTCCCAGCTGGCGTGCGGCGGGATCGGCGGGACGGCGGGGTCGGTGCGGAAGTCGATGACGAACGGCCGGTCGGCGGCGAGGGCCTGACGCCACACCGGTTCCACGTCCTCGGGCTGCTCGACGCGCACGCCGTGCAGGCCGAGCAGCACCGCGATGTCGGCGTAGCGGACGTCCGGGATGCTCTGCGAGGCCTCGAACTGGGGGGCGCCCTGCATGGCGCGCATCTCCCACGTGACCTGGTTGAGGTCGTGGTTGTTGAGGACGGCGACGACCAGCCGCGGGTCCGACCACTCCTGGTAGTACTTGGCGGCGGTGATCAGCTCGGCGAGGCCGTTCATCTGCATGGCGCCGTCGCCGACGATCGCGATCGCCGGCCGGTCGGGGTGGGCGAACTTCGCGCCGATCGCGTACGGCACACCGGGCCCCATGGTGGCGAGGGTGCCGGAGAGCGAGCCGCGCATGGTGCCGCGCATCCGCAGGTGCCGGGCGTACCAGTTGGCGGCGGAGCCGGAGTCGGCGGCGACGATCGCGTCCTCGGGCAGCAGGGCGTCGAGGGCGTGCACCACGTGCTCCGGGTTGAGCGGGTCGGCGGACACCTCGGCCCGGCGCTGCATCACCTCCCACCAGCGGGCGGTGTTCTCCTCGACGGTCTTGCGCCAGCTGCGGTCCTCCTTGCGCTCCAGCATGGGGATCAGCCGGCGCAGGGTCTCGGCGGCGTCGCCGACCAGGTTGGCCTCGAAGGGGTAGCGCAGGCCGACCATCGACGGGTCGATTTCGATCTGCACCGCCCTGGCCTGGTCGAACTCCGGCAGGAACTGGGTGTACGGGAAGCTGGAGCCGACCACCAGCAGGGTGTCGCAGTCCCGCATCAGCTCGTAGGACGGGCGGGTGCCGAGCAGGCCGATCGAGCCGGTGACGTACACCAGGGTGTCCGGCAGCACGTCCTTGCCGAGCAGGGCCTTGGCGACGCCGGCGCCGAGCAGTTCGGCGGTCTCCTCGACCTCGGCGCGGGCGTGCCGGGCACCCTGCCCGACCAGCATCGCGACCTTCTCGCCGGCGTTGAGGATCTCCGCCGCCCGGGCGAGGTCCTCCTCGGCGGGGATCGGCGCCCAGCGGCCGACACCGAGGCTGGAGGGCACCTGCTTGAAGGCGTGCGCGGGCGGTTCCCAGTCCAGCTCCTGCACGTCCGCCGGGATGATCACGGCGGTGACGGTGCGCCGCGCCGTTGCCACCCGCATCGCCCGGTCCAGCACGTTCGGCAGTTGCCCGGGGACGGTGACCATCTCGCAGAACTCGGAGGCCACGTCCTTGTAGAGGCTCAGCAGGTCGACCTCCTGCTGGTAGGAGCCGCCCATCGCGCTGCGGTCGGTCTGGCCGACGATCGCCACCACCGGGACGTGGTCGAGCCGGGCGTCGTACAGGCCGTTCAGCAGGTGGATGGCGCCGGGCCCGGAGGTGGCCGCGCACACGCCCGTCCGGCCGGAGAACTTCGCGTAGCCGACGGCCTCGAAGGCGGCCATCTCCTCGTGCCGGGCCTGGACGAACCGCGGACGGTCCTCGGCCCGGCCCCAGGCGGCGAGGATCCCGTTGATTCCGTCGCCGGGGTAGGCGAAGACGTACTCCACCTCCCATTCCCGGAGGCGTTGCAGTACGTAGTCGGAGACCTTCATCGGCCGGCTCCTCCTCTGGCTCGGGCGAGGAGCGGTGCACCCCTCTGAGGGCGGCTAACCGCTGTGACGGCGGCAAAACCCGTACGGTCGCCGCCGGCCGCCGCACGGCACGGGTGCGGCGGG
>NZ_JBEYFP010000806.1:0-2585 GCF_040634455.1 Kitasatospora sp. NPDC007106 | reverse complement strand
GCGCATTGGTACGGCGGGCCGCTCGCGGGTGCGCGGCTGGCGGGCCGGCTCGGGTTCGCACTGCTCGAACCGGTGGACGACTGGCTCGCCGAGCTGCCGGAGGAGTTCACCGGCCGGGACGTCCGCTCGGCGACCGTCGCGGACGCGCGGGCGCTGGAACGGCCGACGTTCGTCAAGCCGCCGCGCGACAAGTCCTTCCCGGCGGCCGTCTACGCCGACGGCTCCCGGCTGCCCGCGGACCTGTACCCGGCGACGCCGGTGCTGCTCTCCGAGGTGGTGACCTTCGCGGCCGAGTACCGGCTGTTCCTGCTGGACGGGCGGATCGCCGCGGCGAGCCGGTACGCGGTGTTCGGCCGGCTCGACCCGCACCCGCTGCACACGGACGCGACGGACCGCGCCGACCGGGCCACCGCCGGGGAGATCGCCGAGTTCGTCGACCGGCTGGTGGCCGCGGCCGGGCAGAGCCTGCCGAGCGCCGTCGTCCTGGACGTCGGGCAGCTGCTCGACCCCTACCGCCCGGGCCACCGCTGGGCCGTGGTGGAGGCCAACATGGCCTGGTTCTCCCACGCCTACGCCGCCGATCCGGCCCGGGTGCTGGACGTGGTGCTGCGGGCGGCGGGGCCGCGTGAGCGGGTACGGCCGGACGATCTGGCGTTCGTCCGGCACTGATCCGGTCCGAGTGACGACGGGGTGCCGGCCACCCGGGCGCCGTCCCTCCGCCCCGCCGCCCAGCCGGGACGGTGGGACGGTGGGACGGTGGGTCAGACGACGGCGAGCCGGTCCACCAGCAGGTCCACCCTCCGTTCGGCGTCCTCCGGCAGCAGCCGGCCGGCCCGGGTCAGGGTCGCGATGCCGTGCAGCGACGCCCAGAACACCTCGGTGAACAGCCCCGGCTGGACGCCGTCCCCGGCGACCTCGCCCAGGGTCTCCATCAGCGCGGCGAAGGCGTCCTTCAGCGGCGCCGGGGTGTCCTCCTGCGCGTACGCCAGACCGCCGTCGAGCTGGAACAGGGCGTCGTAGACCGCCGGGTTGCGCTCGGCGAAGGCGAGGTAGGCACGGGCGAGGGCGGCGACCCGCGCGCGCGGGCCGTCCGCGGCGGCCGCCGCGGCCCGCACCGCGACGGCCATCTCGGCGGCACCGTCGAGGGCGACGGCGCCGATGATCTCGCGCTTGCCGCGGAAATGGCTGTAGAGGACGGGCTGGCTGTACTCGATGCGCTCGGCGAGCCGACGGGTGGTGACCGCGTCCCACCCCTGCTGCTCGGCGAGTTCACGGGCCGTGGCCACGATGAGGCGTTCGCGGTCCGCCCGTTCGCGTTCCTTGCGTTGCTGTACCGACATGCTCCGATCCTAGCATCGCTAGGCAATCGAGCGGCAGCAGTACTAGCGTTGCCTCATCGGCTAGCAATGCTAGATTCCAGGAGGGGTCGTCATGCCCAACGCGCTCGAGGTCTTCACCACCGTGGCCGTCGGTCTGATGGTGGGGGTGGAGTTCTCCGTCGCCTTCGTCATGAACCCGATCTTCAAAGCACTTCCCGAGGAGAGCCGGGTGCTGGGCCGCGCCCACGGGGGCCGGATGCTCGGCGCCGTGATGCCCGTCTGGTACATCGGCTCGCTCGTCCTCAGCGTCGTCTGGGCCGTCGCCGGACGGCACCACCAGGGCACCGGCCTGGTCGTCACCGCCGCCGCACTGCTGGTCGTCAGCGTGGTGATGTCGCTCCTGCTGCTCGTCCCGATCAACAACCGGAGCAAGACCTGGACCGGTGAGAGCCGGCCCGAGGACTGGGAGGAGCAGGGGGACCGCTGGGACCGCTACCACTACGTCCGCGTCGCCGTCCTCATCGGCGCCTTCACCCTGCTGGTCGCCGCCCTCGCCTGAACCCGCGGCGCAGAACGTGCACGTACGGGCGCCCTTTGAGGCCGCGCCCTAGCGCGGGACGTGCTGTTCGCCGAGCGTGCGCAGGCCGCGGGTGAGTGCGGTGCGCTGCGGTTCGGTGAGCCCCGCGGTCAGTTCGGCGTCCGCGGCCTCGGCGGCCTCCGCGCAGCGGGCGAGCAGTCGTCGGCCCTCGGTGGTGAGGGTGAGGACCTGGCGGCGGCGGTCCTCCGGGTCGCGGACGCGTTCGACCGCGCCGAGTTCCTGGAGCTGGTCGGCGAGTGCCACGATCAGGCTGGGGGCGACGCCGAGGCGGGTGGCCAGCTCCTGTTGCGAGGCGGCGGATCCGGCGTCGAGTGCGGCCAGCAGGCCGGCGTGCTTGGGCTTGAGTCCGAGCTCCTCGACCCGGTCGGCGAAGCGGTCGGACGCCAGGGCGCCGAGGGTGCCCAGGTTGAAGACGATCGTGGCGCGCAGTGCCGCCGCTCCCTTGACATCGCTCATGACGAGAATGGTACCGTCCTCATATCGTTCGAAGCTCGAATGATTCAGGGGGAGTCGGAATGGACGTTCTGTCGGCGGCCAACGCACTGGCCGCACTGGTGAGCGCGGGATCGAGCGTGGCGGGGGTGCTGCGCCCGGGCCTGGGGCTGCCCGAGGGCGAGCCGGTCACGGCCGGGGCGCACGTGTACGCCCGGGCGTACGCCGCGCGGGCC
>NZ_JBEYFP010000805.1:0-2585 GCF_040634455.1 Kitasatospora sp. NPDC007106 | reverse complement strand
GCCCTCCGCCGACGCCCCCGCCGTCGGCCCGTCGGGCCTGCGCATCGACGGCACCGAGGGCACCGGCCGGGCGATGACCCGCGCCGACCTGGACGACGTCATCGGCGCCTTCGCGGAGGCCGCCGCCGCGGCCGAGCGGATCGGCTTCGACGGCGTCGAGCTGCACGGCGCCCACGGCTACCTGCTCGACCAGTTCCTGTGGGCCGGGACGAACCGCCGCACCGACGCCTACGGCGGCGACCCGGTGGCCCGGACGACATTCGCCGCCGAGATCGTGGCCGCGGTGCGCGAGCGCGTCTCCGCGGAGTTCCCGGTGATCTTCCGCTACTCGCAGTGGAAGCAGGAGGCGTACAGCGCCCGGCTCGCCGAGAGCCCGGCCGAGCTGGAGGCGATCCTGGCGCCGCTGGCCGCCGCCGGCGTCGACGCCTTCCACGCCTCCACCCGCCGATACTGGCTGCCCGAGTTCGAGGGCTCGGACCTCAACCTGGCGGGCTGGACGAAGAAGCTCACCGGCCGGCCCACCATCACCGTCGGCTCGGTCGGCCTGGACGGCGACTTCATCCGCGGCTTCGCCGGCGAGGGTTCCCCGGTGCAGGGCATCGACGACCTGCTGGACCGCCTGGAGCGCGACGAGTTCGACATGGTCGCCGTCGGCCGAGCCCTCCTCCAGGACCCGGACTGGGCGCTGAAGGTCCTTCAGGGCCGCCACGAGGAGCTGAAGCCCTTCGACGCCGCGGCGCTGCGGACGCTGAGCTAGCTCCACCCGACACAGGGGCGCGTGGGACATCCCACGCGCCCCTTCTGTATGTCCTGACACCTGTTCATTTCGATCGGATTCGATCGGAATTCATCGCATCTTCGGCTACGGAATGGTCAAGTTCCATACTGTTTCGTAGAAGTGTTTGTCTGTTCACGGCCACGCTCTCAGTCGGCACCCAGCAACTACCGACTGGAGTACAGAGTGGGCCCCACCTCCTCTTCGCGCCGGCACGCCCTCACGGCCGGCGCCCTGGCGGCAACCGCCGCACTCGTCGCCGCAGGCGTCCAGATCTCCACCGCATCCGCCGTCCCCGGCCGCGACACCGCGATCGCCAAGGCCAGGGCCAACGTCGCCCGCAACGCCGAGCTGTTCGGCTTCGGCGCCGGGCAGGACCTCCTGGTCAAGGACGTCCTGATCGACCCCGACGGCACCCAGCACGTCCGCTTCGACCGCACCTACCAGGGACTGCCGGTGATCGGCGGCGACCTGGTGGTGCACCAGGACGCCCGCGGCCGGCTCAAGGACTCGACCCGGGCCAAGGGCCACAGCCCCGCCGTCCGGAGCACCGTCCCGAGCGTCCCCGCACAGGCCACCGCCGCGAAGGCGCTGGCCGCCGCACCCGGCATCTCGTCCGCCACCTCCCAGCCCCGGCTGGTCGTCTGGGCCGCCGACGGCACCGCCCGGCTCGCCTGGCAGACCACGGTGAGCGGCCTCGGCAAGCAGGGCCAGCCCTCCGGCCGGGTCGTCGTCACCGACGCCGTCACCGGCGCCGAGATCGAGCAGTTCGACGCCGAGCACGAGGCCTCCGGCACCGGCCGCTCGGAGTACACCGGCACCGTCACGATCGACACCACGCTGCAGTCCAACGGCCTGTACGCGCTGATAGACCCGACCCGGGGCACCATCACCAAGGACGCCCGCAACGTCTCCGCGAGCAGCCTGAACGCCAACTCCGGCACGCTGTACACCGACGCCGACAACATCTGGGGCGACGGCCGGAAGTTCTCCACCGACCGGGCCACCGCCGCCGTCGACGCCCACGCCAACACCGCCTGGACGTACGACTACTACAAGAACACCTTCGGCCGGAACGGCATCAAGAACGACGGCAAGGGCGCCACCGTCTTCGTGCACGTCGGCACCAAGTGGGACAACGCCCAGTGGTCCGACAGCTGCTTCTGCATGATGACCGGCGACGGTGACGGCACCACCGACCCGGAGCAGGTCGACCTCGACACCATGGGCCACGAGATGACCCACGGCGTCACCAGCGCCACCGCCAACCTCCGCTACAGCGGCGAGTCCGGCGGCCTCAACGAGTCGACCAGCGACATCTTCGGCACCATGGTCGAGTGGTACGCCAACAACGGCATCGACACCCCCGACTACCTGTTCAGCGACCAGTCGACCCCGCCGTGGCTGCGGCGCTTCGACAAGCCCTCGCTGGACGGCCGTTCGGCCGACTGCTGGAGCAGGAAGGTCGGCCAGCTGGACGTGCACAACTCCTCGGGCGTGGGCAACCACTGGTTCTTCCTCGCCAGTGAGGGCAGCGGCAGCCGGACGATCAACGGCATCACCTACAACAGCCCGACCTGCAACGGCTCCACCGTCACCGGCATCGGCAACCAGAAGGTCGCCAAGATCTGGTACCGGGCGCTGACCGTCTACATGACGTCCACCACCGACTACAAGGGCGCCCGCACCGCGTCCCTGAACGCGGCCAAGGACCTGTACGGATCCGGCAGCGCCGAGTACAACGCGGTCGCGGCGGCCTGGAGCGCGGTCAGCGTCGCCTGATCCCCACGACTCCGGTGCGGCGGCACGG
>NZ_JBEYFP010000804.1:0-2586 GCF_040634455.1 Kitasatospora sp. NPDC007106 | reverse complement strand
GCATCAGCAGCGGCGCCGCGACGAGCACCAGCAGCATCACCGGGACGGCGGCCAGGAAGGCCGAGCCCCACCAGAAGCGGTCCAGCAGCAGCCCGGCGACGGCCGCCGCGGCGGTGGCGGCCGCCGTGGCGGCGATCGTCCTGCGGCGTATGCGGTGGGCGCGGTGCTTGGGCACGGGTGACTCCCGTTCGGTGGAGCGTTGCTGTCCCGGACCGTCCGGGGCAGGAACGGTCTACTGCCGGCGCGCCCGGAACGGTGGCACAGGGAGGCCAGTGACGCGGACGGGCACCCGCCGCGCCATGACCCTCCGTCACTTCCGTCCCGTCCGTTCTGGTGCGCCGGCCGCGGGACGTGCCACCATGCAGCCCACCGGCGCGCACCCGGCGCCGCGATCCGCACGGAGAGGCCGGCCCATTGACCGACGAGGACCTGGGGACGCACCTGGCCCGACTGGGCCTGACCCGGCGCCAGGCCGAGGTCTACGCGGCGCTGCTGGCCGGCGGGCCCTGCCGTCGCGAGGAGTTGGCCGGACGGCTCGGCGCCGGCCGCGGGACGGAGGAGCTGGACCTCCGGCTGGCCGAGTTGCGAAGACTCGGCCTGATCACGGAGGCCGGTTCGGAGGGCGGCGAGCACGCCCCGGTGGAGCCGTCCCTGGCGCTCGACCACCTGGCGCACACGCGCACGGCCGAGCTGCACCGGGCGCACCAGGCCGCCGTGAACGCCTACCGCGGCTACCGGCGCACCGTCAGCCCGCAGGCGACGGAGGACCTGCTGGAGGTGGTGACCGGACCGGCGGTCGCGGAGCGGATCTGGCAGATCGAGGCGGCGGCGGAGAGCGAGGTGCTGCGCTTCGACTCGCCGCCATACCACACGGACGGGTCGGCCAACCCGGTGGAGGAGCGCAACCTGCAGCGGGGCGTGGTCTACCGGGTGGTGTACTCGCGCTCGGCGGTGGAGAACACCGCCTACTACGACGCCAACATCCGGCCGTGCATCGCCGCCGGGGAGCAGGCGCGGGTGCTGCCGACGGTGCCGGTGAAGCTGACGGTCTTCGACGGTCGGCTGGCGATCGTGTCGATGTCGTTCGTGGAGGCGGAGGTCAACGACTCACTGCTGCTGGTACACCCGTCCAGCCTGCTGTCCGCGCTCACCGGCCTGTTCGAGACCTCGTGGCGGACGGCGCTGCCGATGCACCGGGGCAGCGGTTCGCCGCCGGGGCTCGGCCCGGTGCAGCGCCGCATCCTGGAGCTGCTCGCCACCGGCGTCACGGACGACACCATCGCCGAGCTCCTCGGGGTGAGCCGCCGGACGCTCTCCCGGCACCTGGAGCAGATCGGGGCCAGGGCCGGTTCGCGCACCCGCTTCCAGCTGGCCCTGCACGCGGCGCGCAACGGCTGGCTCTGATCCGGCCTCCGGTCACGGGTCACCGCTGACGGTCACCGCCGGCGGTCACCGCTCACGAAGCGCTCGGCCCCGGCCCGGCCCGGCCCGGCCCGGCCCGGCTCAGTCCCGGCCCCGGCTCAGTCCCGGCTCAGCAGTCGGGCGACGTCGAGCGGGTCCTCCCCCAGCTCGACCAGGCGCTCGCCGAGGCGCCGGAGCTGGGCGTCCTTCTCGTGCTCGGTGGCGGCGACGTTCGCCAGCGCGGTGCGGGCGCCGTGCTCGACGCCGCCCTCGAACACCCGCCGCACGAAGAGGTCGGCGGCCGGGCGGGCCAGGCCGGGGGCCAGGGCCAGCAGTTCGTCGGTGTACGGCTCGGTGGGATCGGACTCCATGGCTTCATCAAACCCGCCGCGGCCCGTCCGGGGCGGCGCGACACGGCGCCGCACCCGGATGGCCGTCCACCCGGATGGCCGTCGCACCGGCCCGTCGGTAAGGGGTCCGCGGGGTGTGACACCCTTGGCTGCCATGGGCGAGCAGGACGCGGGCGGGCCTACGGAGGCCGCGCCGCTGCTGGTGGTGGACGCGGCCAACGTGGTGGGCTCGGTGCCGGACGGCTGGTGGCGGGACCGGCGGGGTGCGGCCGAACGGCTGCGCGACGCCCTGGTGCCGCTGGCCGGTGCGGGGCTGGGTGACGACCGCGCGGGGCTGCCGCCGTGGGCACGGACGGGTCCGCTGGAGGTGGTCCTCGTCGTGGAGGGCGCGGCCCGCGGCGTTCCCGGGCTGCCCCGCGTCCGGGTGGTCGAGGCGCCCGGAAGCGGCGACGACCAGGTGGTCGCCGTGGTCGAGCAGGCCGTGTCCGGCGTGCCGCCGCGCCGCTGTCTGGTCGTCACGGCGGACCGTGGCCTGCGTGACCGGGTGACCGCCCTCGGTGCCGAGGTCACCGGGCCCCGCACGGTCCGTCCGGCCTGACCGCGTCCGGTCCGCTCCGGCCACGGACGACTCCGCCCTCTCCCGGCCGGTGCCCGTCGGTCGCCGTGACCGGCCGCCGCCCGAGTGGCGGTTCGCCGTGGAAGCCGTATGGTCTCGACCGTGAATCCGATCGACCGCCGGGGCCTCCTGCGGGCCGTGGGTCTCGGCGCGGTGGGTGCGGCCGCCGCGGCCTGTGCCGGCCGGGGCAGGGCGGCCCCCGCCGCGGCACACTCCTCC
>NZ_JBEYFP010000803.1:0-2588 GCF_040634455.1 Kitasatospora sp. NPDC007106 | reverse complement strand
CACCGCCGGAGCTGTCCCCGGCGCCGATGCCGCCGGCGCCGCCCACCGCGCACCCGAGGTCGGAGACGACCCAGGCGTCGGCGCTCGGCAGCCCGGCCACCTCGTTGGCGTACGGGCGCACGTCGACGGTCGCCCGCACCTGGTCGCCGTCCTCGGTCAGCCAGCCGTCGGCCAGGCAGTCCTCGACGGAGAGTGCGGCCGCGGCGGCCGCGCGCGGCACGGGCTGCTGCAGCAGGAACAGCCGCACCAGCGTCTCCAGCGGGCTGCCGCCCCGGGTCGCCCGCAGGGCGGGCACCGTCTCGCTGCGCGCGAGGGCGGCGTAGGCGGTGGGGCCGAGCAGGTCGAGGCAGCCGTCGGCCGTGTACTGGGCGGCGAGTAGCGCCTCACGGAGCCTGGCGAGGCGGACGGGATCGGGCGTAGGGCTGTTGGTCACCACGCCATTGTCGCGCGACCGCGGCCGGTGACGGGTGCGGCCGCGGCGGGTGCGCGCGGCGCACGCATCCCGATCCGGCCGGTCCTGTTTGATCCTGCCTGGTCCTGGCCGGCCCTAGCCCGGTCGTGGCCGGTCCTGGCCGGTCGTGGCTGGTCCTGGCCGGTCAGCCGGCGGAGGTGCTCGGTGAGGCGGCACCGGACTTCTGGGCCTGCTGGGCCGAGGCGCCCGCGGACGGCGCGGTGGACGCGCCCGAGGCGCTGCCGGACGGCTTCGCCGAGGGCTTGCCGGAGCCGTTGCCGGAAGAACTGCCGGAGGGTGCGCCGGACTGCGTTCCCGTCCCGCCCGAGCCGGACTGGTCCGCGCCCGCCGACGCGGTGTCGGTGGCCACCGGGTCCGCCACGGCCTGCGCCTTGCACCCGGGCTGCCGCTTCATCGCGTCGCCCGCCTCACCGGTCTGCAGACGGTTCAGCCCCTGTGTGGAGAGCTGGGCCAGCTGCTGGACCTGGTCGCCCACGCTACGCAGGCCGTCCGCGAACTTCGCCTGGTCGTCAGTGGCCAGGGCGTCCAGCTTCTTCTGGACGTCCACGTAGCCCTGGGCGGCCTTGCGGAGCTCGTTCACCGCGTCCGTCCGGGCCGTCTCGCCGTCCTCCGACTTCGGAGCCCCGGCCTTGTCGACGGCGTCCGCCAACCCGGCGTTGGACTTGGCCAGTTCGGCCAGGTCCGCGGAGAGGCGCTTCTGCAGTGCTATCGGCGCCTCGCCGGACGTCACCTTGGCGGTGTCGGCAAGGGCGACCCGCGACTGGGCGATCGGGCTCCGCGCGGCGTCGCAGACGCTCTTGGCCCAGCCGTCGAGCTGCTTGGTGTTGTCGTCGCCGCCGCACGCGACGGCGCCGAACGCGAGCAGCGCGCCGAGCGCGGGGACGGTCAGCAGTCGCTTGTTCACCGGGTGCCTTTCGGTCGCGGACGTCGATCTGCGAACCTACACGGCCGTCCACCCGCCCGCCGACCGCCCCTTACGCCCGCTCGACCCGGATCGCGTCCCCGTCACGGACCGTGCGCAGCACTCCGGGGTCCCCGTCCAGCGCCCCGAGCAGGTTGCAGGGGCTCGCGAGGCGGCACTCGCCGTCGCGGGAGATCGGGGTGGGGCCGAAGGGCAGCGCCAGGCTGTCGCCGTCCGTCCAGAACGCGACCGTGCCCGGGTCCACGACCTGTGCCGCATCCGGCTCCCGCGGCAGGCTCACGCCGGCGTCGAAGTAGACCTCCTCGCCCCAGGTGCGGGCCGTGGAGTCGATCGGCAGCACGGCCCAGAGCTTCTCCGTGGTGGGCGTCGACCGAAGCTCGGCCGTCGCCTGTCCGGCCGGCCAGAGGATGCGTATGCGCATGGGGGTGTCACTCGTCCCGTCGTTCTCGTACCGAACCGGTCGCGCCGGGAGCAGGAAACAGCTCACTTCAACAATTTGTCAATGCTCACGCAGGCGCAGCGGGACCCGGCCGCAGCGGCAGGCGGTCACGGGACCGGCCGGCGGGCAGGGTCCGGCGGGCAGGGGTCCGGCGGACGGGGACCAACAGGCCGGGGGCCGGCGGACAAGGGAGCCGCCTGACAGGGGCGAGACGGCGGGCAGCGCATGCCGGGAGTGCGCCCCACATGCGGGCGCCTACGTGCCTCCGGCGGGAGCAGGTCGGGGAAGTCAGACCGCGACGGGTGCGGTGGAGACCGGCCAGCTCATCCTGATCAGGCCGCCCTCGCCACCGTTGGTGACCTCGACGTCCTCCACCAGGCCGCTGATCACGGCCAGCCCGAGGGCGTCCTCGCCGGGGTCGGCGCTCTCGCCGGAAGCCGGGGACGGTAGGGAGGCGTCGCCGGCCTCGTCGGCGACCTCGATGAGGAAACGCTTCTCCTGCTCGATCAGTGCGACGCGGATCGCCCCGTGGGCGGCTCCGCGCTGGTGCAGGCCGACAGCCCGTGAACAGGCCTCACCCACGGCCAGGCGGACCTCGTCGAGCACCGACTCGTCGACCCCGGCACGTCTGGCCACGGCGGCGGCCACCAGCCGGGCCGTGCGCACGTGCTCGGGAAGCGCGCTGAATCGAAGTTCGACGGTTGCCATTCCTCCCCCTCCGGGGTTGCTCCCTGGTGGGCCGTGGCGTGCACGCA
>NZ_JBEYFP010000802.1:0-2594 GCF_040634455.1 Kitasatospora sp. NPDC007106 | reverse complement strand
CACCCCCGCCGCCGCCCGGCGGCGGCTGCCGGCTGCCCGGCGCGGTGGGTGTCGGCTGGCACGGCTTCGGCGTCCTCACGGATGGGACTACGGGTCGGCCCGGACAATACACGCGAATCGGCGCCGGACCCGGCAGGTGCGGCCGCTCGTCGGGAGGGAGCCGCCTGGTCAGACGTGCCGGCGGACCGCCGGACGCCGCACCCCCGGTACCCGCTCCGACGTGAGCGGATGTCATGCGTCGGCCGGTGGGCGACGACTGACGGCCCGTACGGTCGTGGGCGATCAGGCTATGGGTTCCCCCGGGACTGGTCATGCACCGGTAAATCTTTTCCGCCGTCCCTTGAGATCCACGTGATCATCGGAATAGATGGCTCACGGCAGTCAACCATCGACGCAGGCCGGGGACTTCCTCCGCCGGCCCGCTCTGCCGCGCCCTCGTTGAGCGACACCGACGCTCCACCATTCTTTCCCGAAGTGGGGGACAGACGTGCCCATAGCACGCAACCGGATCTCCAGGATCGCCGTACCGGCCACCGCCGCACTGATCCTGGGAACCCTCGGGGCGGCCGCCCCGGCGGGCGCTGCCACGCCGACCGGCGAGCAGACCGCCAAGCCGCTCCCCGGCACCCACCCGGAGTGGGCCACCGCGCAGGCCGACGCCGGCGCCGTGCCCGACTCCGCCCCGGCCTCCGCCCGGATCTACCTGGCGGGCCAGGACCAGGCCGGTCTCGCCGCCCTCGCCAAGGCGGTCTCCGCCCCGAACTCGCCGGCCTACGGGGCGTTCCTCCCCGACGGCCAGGCCGAGGCCCGGTTCGGCGCCTCCGCCGCGCAGGTCAAGGCGGTCACCGACTGGGTGACCGGCGCCGGCCTCAAGGTCGACGCCACCACGGCGCACTACGTGCAGGTCTCCGGCAGCACCGGCGCCCTCGCCAAGGCGTTCGGCACCGGCTTCCGCACCTACCGCACCGAGGACGGCCTGCACCGGGCCGCCGCGAAGGACGCCGTCGTCCCGGCCTCGGCGGCCGGCGCGGTGCTCGCCGTCAGCGGCCTCAGCGACACCCTGCACAAGAACACCTCGCACGCCGTCTCCGTCCGCGAGGCCGAGGCCCGTGCGCAGGCCGGCGCCAAGTCCGCCCAGCTGGCCGCCCCGGCCGGGAAGGCGCCGGCCACCCTGCCGACCGTGCCGACCTGCTCCGAGGACGGCTACGGCTCGAAGACCGCCAAGGGTGCGCCGGACGGCTACGAGAAGAACGAGCCCTTCGCCCCCTGCTCCTACGTCCCGAGCCAGCTGCGCAAGGCGTACGGCGTGACCGACGCCAAGGTGTCCGGCAAGGGAGCCCGGATCGCGATCATCGACGCGTACGGCCTCGCCAGCATGGAGCAGGACGCCGACCACTTCTCCACGCTGCACGGCGACAAGCCGTTCGCGGCCGGGCAGTACCGCGAGTACGTCACCCCGGACAAGTGGACCCACCAGGACGAGTGCGGCGGCGCGGCCGGCTGGGCCGGCGAGGAGGCGCTGGACGTCGAGATGGCGCACGGCCTCGCGCCGGACGCCCAGGTGGTCTACGTCGGCGGCAACTCCTGCTACGACCAGGACCTCTACGACGCCATGGCCAAGGTCGTCGACGAGCACCTGGCCGACGTGGTCTCCAACTCCTGGGGCGAGATCATGCACGGCACCGGCGGGGACCTCGACCCCGCGGTGGTCGCCGCCGACAACCAGCTGTTCCAGCGCGCCGCGGTCACCGGCATCGGTTTCACCTTCTCCTCCGGCGACTGCGGCGACAGCTCGCCGGGTGCCGCGGCCACCGGCGTCAACTGCCAGACCGACACCACCCAGGCGCAGACCGACTGGCCGTCCTCCTCGCCGTGGGTCACCTCGGTCGGCGGCACGGCGCTCGAACTCGCCGACAAGGCCGGCCACTACGGCCGCGAGGTGTCGATGGGCGACCAGCGGTCCGTCCTCTCCGACGACCAGAAGTCCTGGACGCCCTTCCCCGGCAAGTTCTACTTCGGCGGTGGCGGCGGCGTCTCCAAGGACTTCGCCCAGCCGTGGTACCAGCAGGGCGTCGTGCCGGACCGGATCGCCAAGACCGCGGCCGACGGCACCAAGTCCGCGACCCCGCTGCGCGCCACCCCGGACGTCGCGATGAGCGGCGACCTGGTGGCCGCCACCCTGGTCGGCTACACCGACGGCGGCACCTACAGCGAGGGCGGCTACGGCGGCACCTCGGTCTCCGCCCCGGAGTACGCGGCCATGCTCGCCGACGCCGTGCAGGCCCGCGGCGGCCGGGCGGTCGGCTTCGCCAACCCGGCGATCTACGACCGGGCCGGCGGCGGCGCCTTCCACGACGTCAACGACTCCGCCGTGCACAACAAGTTCGGCAACGTGGTCGACCTCGGCCTGGTCGGCGGCGCGCTGAAGGTCCGGCTCTACAAGATCGCGGCCGACTACGGCCTGTCCGCGGCCAAGGGCTACGACACCGCCACCGGCGTGGGCACCCCCGGCAAGGACTTCTTCAACTCCTTCCGGCTGCCGCCGAGGGCCGTCGCAGACATGGGCTCTGGCGGCGATCACGTGACGGGCCGTC
>NZ_JBEYFP010000801.1:0-2595 GCF_040634455.1 Kitasatospora sp. NPDC007106 | reverse complement strand
AGCGCCAGCACGGCGCCGACCGCGGCCGCCGGGCCGGTGCCGCCGCCGGTGGTGTGCGCCGCGGCGACGGCGCTGCTGGCGCCGTACACCTGGCTGGTCCTCGCCGATCCGCGGACCGGCTGCACGGAGTCCTCGGGCGGCCCGCCGGAGGACTGACGGGCCGCCACCCACGCAATCCGTACGCATTCCGTAGTCCGCCCGGCCCCGCGGCCGGGCCTCGTGGAAGGACACCCCCGATGAGGGTGCTGCTGCTGGGCGCCGACGGCTTCATCGGCCGCCGGGTCGCCGACCGCCTGCTCACCGAGCCCGACCTGCAGGTCACCGTGCTCGGCCGGCGGGACTCGGCCGACATCCGGTTCGACCTGACCGCGGGCAGCCCGGGTGCGCTGTCCCGGTTCCTGGACGCGGTCGCCCCGCAGGTGGTGATCAACTGCGCGGGCGCCACCTACGGCAGCTCGCGGACGCTGATCCGCTCCAACACCCTGGCGGTGGCCACCGTCTGCGAGGCGATCCGGCGCAGCCGCGAGCCCGCCCGGCTGGTGCACATCGGCTCGGCCGCCGAGTACGGGCCCATGCAGCCGGGCGCGCCGATCGGCGAGGGCACCGAGCCCCGGCCGGTCGGGCCGTACGGGGTGTCCAAGCTGGCCGGCACCGAGCTGGTGCTGGCCTCCGGGCTGGACGCCGCGGTGCTGCGGGTCTTCGACGTGGTGGGCCCGGGCGCGCCGCCGGCCTCGCTGTTCGGACGGCTGGCGGACGGCCTGCGGCGGGCGCTCGTCCACGACGAGCTGCAGGTGCGGATGCCGGACCTGTCCGGATACCGGGATTTCGTCGACGTCAGGGACGTCGCGCGGGCCGTCCAGGCGGCCGCGGTCTCGGCGGCCACCGGGGTGATCAACATCGGCAGCGGGCACGCGGTGCGGGCCCGGGACGCGGCGCACCTGCTCGTCCGGGCCTCGGGTTTCGAGGGGATCGTGGCCGAGGACGGCCGGCCGGCGCTGGTGCCGAGCCAGGGCGGGGAGCACCATCGGGTGGGCGAGCCGCGGCCGCTGCCGGAGCCGGTGCCGTGGCGTCAGGCGGACGTCCGGACGGCGCGCGACCGTCTCGGATGGCGGACGCAGGTGCCGCTGGAGGAGTCCCTGGGCGACGTCTGGCTGGAAACCGCCTGCCGGGTCTGAACCGTCCGGAGGCCACCGGATGCCGTGTGACCAGCGGCATCGCGGGAGAACGGGGCAGTCTCGGCATCCGGTGTCGGCCATCTCACATGACGGACCTGCTGTCTCGGAATAGCAGTGGCACGTGACACTGTTGGCACAGCAAAGCCTTATGAACTGACGACCATCGGAGTCCCCGTGTCGCTGCCACCCCTGGTCGAGCCGGCCGCCGAGCTCACCGTCGACGAGGTCCGCCGGTACTCCCGCCACCTGATCATCCCCGACGTGGGCATGGACGGGCAGAAGCGGCTGAAGAACGCCAAGGTGCTCTGCGTCGGCGCGGGCGGCCTCGGTTCGCCCGCCCTGATGTACCTGGCCGCGGCGGGTGTCGGCACCCTCGGCATCGTCGAGTTCGACACGGTGGACGAGTCGAACCTGCAGCGCCAGATCATCCACGGCCAGTCCGACGTGGGCCGCTCCAAGGCCGAGTCCGCCCGTGACTCGGTCAAGGAGATCAACCCCTACGTCGACGTGATCCTGCACGAGGACCGGCTCGACAACTCCAACGTCATGGAGATCTTCTCCGGCTACGACCTGATCGTGGACGGCACCGACAACTTCGCCACCCGCTACCTGGTGAACGACGCCGCGGTGCTGCTCGGCAAGCCGTACGTCTGGGGCTCGATCTACCGCTTCGACGGCCAGGCCAGCGTGTTCTGGGCCGAGCACGGCCCCTGCTACCGCTGCCTCTACCCGGAGGCCCCGCCGCCGGGCATGGTCCCCTCCTGCGCCGAGGGCGGCGTGCTGGGCGTGCTCTGCGCCTCGATCGGCTCGATCCAGGTCACCGAGGCCATCAAGCTGCTCGCCGGTGTCGGCGAGCCGCTGGTCGGCCGGCTGATGATCTACGACGCCCTGGAGATGCAGTACCGCTCGGTGAAGGTCCGCAAGGACCCGAACTGCGCGCTCTGCGGCGACGACCCGACCGTCACCGAGCTGATCGACTACGAGGCCTTCTGCGGCGTCGTGTCGGAGGAGGCCCAGGCGGCGGCCGCGGGCTCCACCATCACCTCCAAGCAGCTCAAGGAGTGGCTGGACGACGAGGAGAACATCTTCCTGGTCGACGTCCGCGAGCCCAACGAGTACGAGATCGTCAACATCCCCGGCGCGACGCTGATCCCCAAGGGCGAGTTCCTGATGGGCACCGCGCTGGAGCGGATGCCGCAGGACAAGAAGATCGTGCTGCACTGCAAGACGGGCGTCCGCTCGGCCGAGGTGCTGGCCGTCCTCAAGTCGGCGGGCTTCTCCGACGCCGTCCACCTGGGCGGCGGCGTGATCGGCTGGGTCAACCAGATCGAGCCCGAGAAGCCGGTCTACTAGTCCGGACCGACGGAAGGGCCAGGCGGCGGGGTGCAGCCGGGCGGTCTCGTAGAGGCCGTCGACGACG
>NZ_JBEYFP010000800.1:0-2600 GCF_040634455.1 Kitasatospora sp. NPDC007106 | reverse complement strand
GCGCCGGCTCGCGGTGCGCGCCGCGGCCCGCCGGATGGCCTGGCTGCTCGGCGGCGCCGTCGGCGAGCAGGTCGGCCTCACCGTCCGCGGCGAGCGGCGGGTCGGGCCGCGGACGGTGGTCGAGGTGGTCACCACCGGCGTCCTGCTGCAGCGGCTGCAGCGCGACCCGGAGCTGCCGGGCGTCGACGCGGTCGTCCTCGACGAGTGCCACGAGCGGCACCTGGACGCCGACACCGCGCTCGCCTTCCTGCTCGACGTCCGGGCGGCGCTGCGGCCGGAGCTGCAGTTGGTCTGCGCCTCCGCGACCTCCGACACCGCGGCCTGGGCGGAGCTGCTCGGCGGCGCACCGGTGGTCGAGGCGCACGGGCTGTCCCACCCCGTCGAGGTGGCGTGGGCTCCCCCGCCGCGCGCCGTCCGGCCGCCGCACGGCACCCGGACGGATCCGCTGCTGCTCGACCACGTCGCGGCCACCGTCCGCCGGGCGCTCGCCGAACGCGAGGGCGACGTGCTCTGCTTCCTGCCCGGCGTCGGCGAGATCGCCCGGGTCGCCGGGCTGCTCGGCACCGGCGTCGAGGTGCTGCAACTGCACGGGCAGGCGCCGCAGGCCGTCCAGGACGCGGCGCTCGCCCCGGGCGCCCGGCGGCGCGTGGTGCTCGCCACCTCCGTGGCCGAGTCCTCGCTGACGGTGCCCGGCGTGCGCACCGTCGTCGACTCGGGGCTCGCCCGGGAGCCGCGCACCGACCACGCCCGCGGTCTCGGCGGGCTGGTCACCGTCCGGGTCTCGCTGGCCGCCGCCCGGCAGCGCGCCGGCCGGGCCGGCCGCGAGGCCCCCGGCACCGTCTACCGCTGCTGGGCCGAGGTCGAGGACGCCCGCGCGCAGCCCTTCCCCACCCCGGAGATCGCCCTCGCCGACCTGACCGGCTTCGCCCTGCAGGCCGCCTGCTGGGGCGACCCGGACGCCCGCGGCCTCGCCCTGCCCGACCCGCCGCCGGCCGGCGCCATGGCCGCCGCCCGGGAGACCCTGCAGGCGCTCGGCGCCGTGGACGCCGACGGGCGGGCCACCGACCGCGGCCGCCGGATCGCCCGCACCGGCCTGCACCCCCGGCTCGCCCGGGCCCTCCTGGACGGCACCGGCCTGGTGGGCGCCCGCCGCGCCGCGGAGCTCGTCGCCCTGCTCTCCGAGGAGCCGCCGCGCGCCCTCGGAGACGACCTGCTCGCCGTCTGGCGGAGCGTCCGCGGCGCCGACGACCCGTACGCGCGCCGCTGGCGGGACGAGACCCGGCGGCTGCGGCAGGACGGCTCCGGGCCCGGCGGGGAGGGTGCCGTGTCCGACGAGGCCGCGGCCGGACTGGTCGTCGCGCTCGCCCACCCGGAGCGGATCGCCCGTGCCCGCGGCGGCGACCGCGGCTACCTGATGGCCTCCGGCACCGCCGCCGAGCTCGGCCCCGGCTCGCTGCTCTCCGGCGCCGGCTGGCTCGCGGTCGCGGTGGCCGACCGGCCGGCCGGCTCTCCCTCGGCCCGGGTGCGGCGGGCCGTCGCGCTCGACGAGGCCACCGCCCGGCGGGCCGGCGCCGCCCTGGTCACCGAACGCGAGGAGGTGCACTGGTCCGCCCGCGAGGGCGACGTCACCGCCCGGCGGGTCGCCCGGCTGGGCGCGGTGGAGCTCACCGCGGCGCCGCTCACCGACCCGGACCCGGGGCCGGTGCGGGCCGCCCTGCTGGACGGGCTCGCCCGGGAGGGCGTCCTCGCCCTGCTGTCCTGGCCGCCGGCCGCGGACGGGCTGCGGGAGCGGCTGGCCTTCCTGCACCGCGTGCTCGGCGACCCGTGGCCGGACGTCTCCGAGGAGGCCCTGCTGGAACGGGCCGCCGACTGGCTGGAGCCGGAGCTCTCCCGGGCCCGGCGGCGAGCCGACCTCGGCCGGATCGACACCGCCGCCGCCCTGCAGCGGCTGCTGCCCTGGGCGGGCGGCGAGGCCGGGCGGCTGGACGAGCTGGCGCCCGAGCGGATCGCCGTCCCGAGCGGGTCGAGGATCCGGGTGGACTACTCCGGGGAGCGGCCCGTCCTCGCCGTGAAGCTCCAGGAGCTGTTCGGCTGGCAGGCGGCGCCGGCGCTGGCCGGCGGGCGCGCCCCGCTCACCGTCCACCTGCTCTCCCCCGCCGGTCGCCCGGCCGCGGTCACCGGCGACCTCGCCTCCTTCTGGCGGGACGGCTACCGGGCCGTCCGCGCCGACCTCCGCGGCCGCTACCCCCGCCACCCCTGGCCGGAGGACCCCACCACCGCCGATCCCACCCGGCGGGCCAACCCGCGCAAGTGACCCCTCAGGGGGTGCGGGGCAGCGGGGTGCCGGTCTTCACCGGGTCGCAGGTCATGATCTCGCCGGCGGGGTTGGTGGCGCAGGCGCCGTTGCGGGTGGTGCTGCCGCCGTCGCTCCGCGGGTCGTCGCTGCGGGGGCTGGTCTGCCAGCGGGGCGTCGCGGTCGCCCGGCGGGTGGGCGGGACTGCCCGGGTCGCCCGGGCCCGGGTCGCCTCCGGCGATGCGGCGCGGGCGGGGTCCGCGGACGGGGATGCCGTCGGAGTCGGTGGCGCCGGGGCGGCCGTGCC
>NZ_JBEYFP010000799.1:0-2600 GCF_040634455.1 Kitasatospora sp. NPDC007106 | reverse complement strand
CGAGGTGGAGGATCAACGCCGTGCTCGCAACGTCCGTCGAGGTGATCCGCAGGGTGCGTGTGGTGCCGCGGCGGGTGTGGGCGGGGCCGTAGTGGACGAGTTCCACCGGGCGGTCGTCGAGGTGGAGGGTGAGCCGGTCCCGGAAGGTCACGTCCGGCTCCATCGGCCGCACGGCGCCCCACTGCACCTCGGGCCAGATCACCGGCAGGTTGAGGCCGTCGAGCAGGTTGGCGGAGCGCGCCTCCTCGTGGGCGATGACGGTGGCCTGCGGCGTGAACAGGCTGGCCCCGTAGTGGTGGTCGCCGTGGTGGTGGGTGATGACGACCCGGGTGACGGGGTGCGGGGTGAGCTCGGCCACCGCGGCCTTGAGGCCGAGGGCGCGGCGCTCGGTCGCGGTGCAGTCGACGAGGGTGGTGGAGCGGCGTCCGGCGAGCACGCCGGCGTTGCTGACGCACCATCCGCTGTGCGACTGGAGGTAGACGTGGACGCCGTCCTCGATCTCCACGAGGCGTGCGGTGTCCTGGAACAGGTCGTGCGGTGCGTGCGGCATGGGCCCCCCGGCTGGCTGGCCGCCGCTGCCGGTCGGTCGCGGCGGCGATCAAACGTTGACCGGCCATTGTGTCCGCGCCCGCACGGCATCAAGCTATGATCTGCATCACAGCTTGTCGGATCATATGATTCATCGGTCGTCCTCGAAGGACGGCCCCTCCAGCGGCCGGTCCGACTCAGCCGGAGCCCTCCGCCGCGGCGGCCTCCGCGACCCGGTCACCCACCCAGGCCAGGAAGGCCCGCACATCGGCCGCGGGCAGCGGGCGGGCCTCGGCGCGGGGCCGGTCGAAACTCTCCAGCGCCGCACCGATCAGCGCACGGAAGCCCTCCTCGGCCGCGGCGACCTCCCGCCCGGCCCGGCACTTGGACAGCCAGTGTCCGGTCCGGCAGAACTCCGCGGCGCGGCAGCCGTTCAGCACCCGGTTGTCCGCCAAGTGACCCTCGCCCTCGGCGTGTTCACGCACCGAGGCGGCGAGCGCGGCGAGCACCTCGGCCCGCGCCGGAGCGGCGATCACCTCCGGTGCCGGTCGGCCGAACAGCGCCAGGCCCGACCCGTGGGCGACGGCACGGTCGACGGTGTACCAGAACGCCGTCGCCCCGGCGGGGTCGAAGCTCGCCCGGTCGGGCAGCAGCGGGCCGGTGTTGAGGTCCAGCAGGTACCCGGCCCCGCCGGACGGCCGGCGCACGGAGTCCCCGCCGTAGACCACCAGTTCCAGCCCGGCCGCCGGACACGGCAGCCCCGGGTGCGACAGCACGGCGGCCAGCTCCCGCAGCGCCGCGGCCGGCAGCACGGGATCCACCACCACGGCGACGTCCACGTCGCTGCGCCCGTGCCGGTAGTCCCCTAGCGCGACCGACCCGACCGCGTACACGCCGATCAGCCGCGGCCCGCACACCACCCGGGTGCGGCGCACCAGTTCGTCGAGGTAGGGCCGCAGCTCGGCGGGGACGCCCCGGCCGTCGGAAGGATCCGTCATCCACCCAGTCTCCCCCGCCGGGTGTGCAATCCAGGGGCGCGGGGAACTGCGCAGTCCGGGAGTGGTGTTCCGACGAATCCGGCTCATCCCTGGTCCGCACAGTGGCCCGCATCCGAATCGCGCAGTTCCCCGCGCCCCTGACGTGGCCACCCACGCGCCCCCATGGGTCATCCGTACGCCTCTGAAGACACGCCCTACCGCTCGTCCGCGGCCGGCGGTCAGGACGTGCCGGCCTCCGCGGCGAGGCGGTCGCCGAGGGCCGCGAGGACTCCGGCGGCCTCCGTCAGTCCGGCGCGTTCGCAGCGGCGGACGCCCTCGGCCAGCCGGGCACGGGCGGCGTCGGTGCGGCCGAGGCTGCGGCCCTCGATCAGGGCCGCCATCCGCAGGGCCTCGGCGCGCGGCTCCCGCCGTCCGCGCCACCGGCCTCGTGGGCGGCGACGGCCGCCTCCGCGGCGGCCAGACCCTCCTCGGCCCGGTCGGTGAAGGCGTAGCAGCGGGCCCGCTCGTAGTGGCCGAGACCGCGCTGGTACCAGGAGGTGACGGGGTGGCCGTCGGCCTCGGCGCCCGCGACGACCTCGTCGGCCTCGTCGAGCCGGGCCAGCGCCTCGTCCAGGCCGTCCTCGCCGCGGGCCTGCACGGTGAGCCGGGCCAGCTGCTGCAGCATGCCGCAGACCTGGTCGGCGCGGGGCGCGACCGCGTGCGCGGCGAGGGCGCGGGTGCGGGCGGTGTCGGCGGCCTCCCAGCGGCCGGCCTCGGCGAGGGCGACGGTGGCCTCGCAGGCGACCATGGTGTGGATGTCCTGGCCGTCCTCCCAGCCGGCGGCCTCGTCGGCGAGCAGCAGGTAGTGCTCGGCGGCCTCCCGGTACTCCTCCAGTCCGAGCAGGCCGCGGGCCAGGTCGAGCCGGACCTGCGCCCGGGCCCGCCCGTCGAAGCCGTCCGCGCCGGTCTCCAGCAGCAGCGACTCCAGGACGGCGACCGCGTCGCCGGGCCGGCCGCTGTCCCGCAGCACCGAGGCGAGCTGCATCCGGGCGCCCGCCGCGTCCTCCGCCTTGCCGGCGCGGTCGAAGCGGTCGG
>NZ_JBEYFP010000798.1:0-2602 GCF_040634455.1 Kitasatospora sp. NPDC007106 | reverse complement strand
GCCTTCCGCACCGCGGCCGAGGCCGCCCGCAGGCTGCCCGCCGGGCCGGTCGACGTCGCCCGGGCCGCCCGGCTGCCCGGCGTCGGCCCGAAGACCGCCCAGGTGATCGCCGAGGCCTCGGCCGGACGCGTCCCCGGCTACCTCGCCGAACTGGAGGAGAGCGCCGGGCCGCTCGCCGAGGGCGCCGACGCACTGCGGGCCGCCCTCAAGGGCGACTGCCACCTGCACTCCGACTGGTCCGACGGCGGCAGCCCGATCGAGGCGATGGCCCGCACCGCCCGCGACCTCGGCCACGCCTGGGCCGTCCTCACCGACCACTCGCCCCGGCTGACCGTCGCCCGCGGCCTCAGCGTCGAACGGCTGCGCGAGCAACTGGAGGTGGTCGCCGCCCTCAACCGCGAGCTCGCGCCCTTCCGGCTGCTCACCGGCATCGAGTGCGACATCCTCGACGACGGCTCACTGGACCAGGACGAGGACCTGCTGGCCGAACTCGACCTGGTCGTCGCCTCCGTCCACTCCAGACTGCGGATGGAGCGCGCCCCGATGACCCGCCGCCTGCTCGCCGCCGTCCGCAACCCGCTGGTCGACGTCCTGGGCCACTGCACCGGCCGGCTGGTCGGCGGCCGCACCCGCCCCGAGTCGCAGTTCGACGCCGAGGCGGTCTTCGCGGCCTGCGCCGAGTCCGGCACCGCCGTCGAGATCAACTGCCGCCCCGACCGCCGCGACCCGCCGACCCGGCTGCTGCGCCTCGCGATCGACACCGGTTGCGTCTTCGCGATCGACAGCGACGCGCACGCCCCCGGCCAGCTCGACTGGCAGCAGTACGGCTGCGCCCGCGCCGCCGACGCGGGGCTGGAGCCGGAGCGGATCGTCAACACCCTCCCGGTCGAGGAACTGCTCGCCTGGACGGCCGCCTGACGGCGGCGCCGCGCGTTCAGGCGGTGAGCCGCTCCCGCAGGTGGCCGAGGGTCTCGTCCTTGATGCCGAGCCCGGCGCGGGCGTAGCTCTCGACGTCGCCCCAGCCGTCCTCGACCGCCTGCCGGGCCGCCTCCAGGTACGCGGGGTGCGCGCCGAACACCGCGTCGGCGATCTCCGGGTCGCCGCCCGCGGCGGTGAACTCCGCGATCACCGGTGCGAACGCGGCCTGCACCGCGACACCGACCGACAGGTACTCGTCGGTGACCGTCCGGTCGTCCGCGCCGAGCAGCAGCAGGACGAGCGCCGCCCCCCAGCCGGTGCGGTCCTTGCCCGCGGTGCAGTGGAACAGCACCGGACCGCCGTCCCGGTGCGCGAGCGCGGTCAGCAGCTGGCGGTACGACTGCCGGGCGGACTCGGCCGTCACGAAGGAGCGGTAGTCCGCGGCCAGCGCCCGGGCGGCCCGGCCGCCGCGGAACTCCCGGTTGGCGAGCGCAGGGTCGGCGAAGGCGAGGGCCAGCCGGGCGGCGGTGCCGGTGCCCGCCGGGTCGGCCATCACGTCGGCGACCAGCAGGTGCGCCCCGCCGGGCACCCGGTCGGGGCGGGCGGTGCGCTCCCGCTCGGTGCGCAGGTCCACGACGGTCCGCACGCCGAGGGCGGCGAAGGCCGGGTCGCAGGTGAGGTCCAGGCGGTCGAGGCCGCCGGAGCGGAACGCCAGGCCCGGGCGGACCCGGCCGCCGGGCAGCGCGATGCCACCGAGGTCGCGCAGGTTGGCGACGGTGCTGGAGCGCACGATCTGCGAGCACTGCATGGCTACCTCCCGGCAGGGGACGCGACTCATCTGCACGCTAGGCCCTGCGGTGACCGGTCGCTCGCGGAGCGCGTCCGTCCGGCCGGGCGGACGCCGGCCGGCGATGGGGCGCGCAGGGGGCGCACACCGGCGCACCGGGCGCGTGCCGTCCGTGCCTCGCGCGCCGCATTGCCCGACGGACCGTCAGGCGGCAGTGTGTGTCGGGGCTCACACAGGGTGGGCGGATGAAGGGCGGTACCGCCGGACATGGCAGCCAAGATCCTGATCGTCACCGGTGACGCGGCGGAGTCGCTGGAGGTGTTCTACCCCTACCAGCGGCTGCGCGAGGAGGGGTACGAGGTGCACATCGCCGCGCCCGCCAAGAAGACGCTGCAGTTCGTGGTGCACGACTTCGTGGACGGCTTCGACACCTACACCGAGAAGCCCGGCTACACCTGGCCCGCCGACGTCGCCGTCGCCGACGTCGACCCGGCCGACTACGTGGCCCTGGTGATCCCCGGCGGCCGCGCCCCCGAGTACCTCCGCAACAACGCCGACGTGCAGCGCATCGCCGCGCACTTCTTCCAGGAGGACAAGCCGGTCGCGCAGATCTGCCACGGCCCGCTGATCACCCTGGTCGGCGGCACCCTCAACGGCCGCACCACGGCCGCCTACCCGGCGCTGGAGCCGGACGTCGAGGCGGGCGGCGCCGACTTCGTCGACGGCGAGGCCGTGGTCGACGGCGTCGTGGTCTCGGCCCGCGCCTGGCCCGACCACCCGGCCTGGATGCGCGCCTTCGTCGAGGTGCTGCGCGAGAAGGCGCCGGTCGAGTAGGACGGCCCGCCCCGCCCGGAGACTCCGGGGGCCCGCCGCCGGCCAGGACTACCAGCAGCAGCA
>NZ_JBEYFP010000797.1:0-2603 GCF_040634455.1 Kitasatospora sp. NPDC007106 | reverse complement strand
GCGCCTCGTCGTCCCGCAGCCGCTGCAGCAGCGACGCCCGGAAGAGCAACTGGCTGAACGCCTGCGCCAGGTCGACGTCGAGGGCCCGCTGCGGCACCTCCAGAGGCTCGGCGGTCGGCACCGGGGTGCCGGATTCCTGGGTCGTCATGGCGTTCACTCCGGGATCTCGATCGGCGGCAGCACCGACAGGTCGGCGGCGAACTGCGCCGGCACGGGCGGTTCGGCGGCGGTGGAGGCGGGGGCGGGCTCCGCGAAGTCGGCGGCGAGTTCCTCGCGGCGGACGACCAGCAGGGCCGCCGGTGTCACCGGCGGCCGGTCCACGACCAGCAGCGGTTCCTCCAGCACCGGGCGGAGCAACTCGGCCACCCCGTCGACCGGTTCGGGCGGCAGCGGCTGCTGGATGTCCAGCTCCAGACGGCGGTCGGGGTTGCGCAGCAGCGCCGCCGCGTCCTGGATCTGCTGGCGGCTGTGACGGCCCTGCCGCATGGCCGGGCCCACCGCGAGGTTGATCTCGCGCACGCCCGCGGTGGGCGGGATGCCCAGGACCTCGTACGGCGACGGTTCGTGCAGGGGCATGGCGGCGGTCTCTTCTCCTCCGGCTGCAGACGGGCTGCAGAACGGCTTCGGCGTCGGGCGGTTTCGGCTTCGGGGGCCTTCGGACGGTCGTCGGGACGCGCGCGGGGCGGCGCCCAGGGGCAGGGTGGCGGCCGGGGACGGCCCGGACCCGTCAGTGCAGGCGGTCGATCCGGTACTTGAGGCTGCGCAGGCCGGAGTCGTCGGGGTCGCGCGCGACGGCCTTGCCGATCAGCTTCCGGGCCTCCGCGAACCGCCGGGCGTTGGCCTGGCGGACGGCGTGGGCACCGTAGACGACGCCCAGCTCCTTGCGGATGTTGGCCTTGGCGTCCGCCGGACCGGCCATCTGCAGGGCCTGCTCCAGCAGCGTGGCGGCGTCCGTGAACCGGTCGGCCTCGAAGTCCGTCGCCGCCTCGCTGCGCCACACGTTGACGATCACCGCCCGCATCTCGGCGGAGTCGTCGTACGTCTGGGCGCGCCGCAGCATCGACGCCCGCTCGTTGAACGGACGGTCCTGGTACTTCTCCAGCACGTGGTTGGCCAGCACCACCGACACCCGGCGCGGGGCCTCGGCGGCCGCGTCGCCGTCGAAGTCCGCGTCGGCCGCCAGGGCCTCCGTCATCAGTGCGAGGGCCTCGGTGCGCCGCTCGTCGAGGGCGGCGGTGAGCGAGCGGAGCTGGAGCACGTACACCAGGCCCGTCCGGTGGTCGGGGTCGTCGCCGAGTTCGGTGAGCTCCCGCCACAGCTCGGTGGCCTCCACCAGGTCGCCGTCGGGGCCGAGGGCGGTGACCTCGGTGGCCCGGTTGAGCATGGCGGCCTCCAGGAAGTGGCGGGCCGTCGGGTCGTCCGGGGCCAGCGCCAGCGCCTTGCGCAGCAGGACCAGCGCGTGCCGGTAGTCCTTCGTCTCGTTGTTGACCTTGCGGGCCTGCTGGGCGTACGCGGCGCCGAGGTTCTCCAGGACCTCGCGGTGGCCGGGGGAGAGCGCGAGCGCCTGCTCCAGCAGTGCGGCCGCACCGGCCTGGTCGTCGTCGTGCTCCTTGAGCAGCGCGCGGGCGGCGCGCAGACCGGCGTCGGCGCCGAGCGCGGCGAGGTCCTCGCCGACGGCGGGTCCGGGCAGGGCCAGGGCCCGGGTCAGGCACTCCAGGGCCTCGCGCCACTCCTGGTGGCGGTGGTGCTCGGCGGCCTGGCTGGTGAGGGCCTCGCGCAGCAGCAGCTGCCGGGACTCGTCGGTCTCCGCGCCCTCCGCGGTCTCCAGCGCGGAGACCGCCGCGGCGTGCCGGCCCTGGAGCAGCAGGTAGCGCTGCGGGCCGAGTTCGTCGAACAGGCCGAGGGCGTGCGTCAGCGGGTGGACCCCGTAGGGGCCCGGCTTGCGCCACGGCAGCACCGCGTACTCGAACGCACCCTGCCAGGCGGAGAGTTCGCTGCTGGGCGGCGAGGTGCGCAGCAGCCGTTCGAGGGCGGGGCCGACGACGAGCCGGTGGCCGGCGCCGTCGGGGCCGCCGATCAGGACCTCGTCCTCGGCGAAGGCCTCGGCGCAGCGGACCTCCATGCCGAGCCGGACCGTCCAGGCGTCGACCTCGTCGCCGCTCCGGCCGTCGGCCTGGTCGAGCGTCCGCAGGTCGGTGCGGAGCCGGTCGGTGAGCGCGGCGCGGGCGGCGGCGACCCGCGGCGGTTCGGCGTCGCGGCCGGTGAGTCGGGCGGCGGCGTCCCACACCTCGGTCAGGTGCAGGGAGGGGACCAGGCAGCCGATGACCCAGTGCCACAGGTCGGCCCGGTCGGCACTTTCGGCAAGGTCGGACCGGTCGGACCGGTCGGCAAGGCCGGGCAGGTCCGGGTCCGTGGGATCGACGTGCGGCACCTCGACGGGGCCGCGCTGCGCCGGAATGCCGGGGGCCGGTGCGCCCTGCGCGGGCACGCCCTGCGTCGGTGCGCCCTGCGCGGGCACGCCCCTGCCGGGCGCGCCCTGGCCGGGGACGGCCGTCGCGAGGCGGTAGCTCACCAGGCCGAGCGCGTGCAGCAGCCGCGGGTGC
>NZ_JBEYFP010000796.1:0-2610 GCF_040634455.1 Kitasatospora sp. NPDC007106 | reverse complement strand
CTCTACGCGCCCAACGCCGCGCCCCTGCACCCCACCGCGCTGCTGCGGCTGCCGCCCGACGCGATCCGCCCGGCCGGCTGGCTCGCCGGCCAGCTCTCCCTGCAACTCGCCGGCCTGTGCGGCCGGTACGCCGAGACCTCGCACTTCCTCGACCTCGCCACCACCGGCTGGGCGCACCCCGAGCGCGGCGGCTGGGAGGAGGTCCCGTACTGGCTGCGCGGCTACGTCGACCTCGCGATCACCACCCGCGACGCCACCGCGCTCGCCACCGCCCGCCGCTGGGTCGACGCGATCCTCGCCACCGCGCAGCCCGACGGCTTCTTCGGCCCGACCGCGCTGCGCACCTCGCTCGGCGGCGGCCCCGACTTCTGGCCCTTCCTGCCGCTGCTCCAGGCGCTGCGCTCCTGGCAGGAGTACTCGGGCGACAGCCGCATCCTGCCCTTCCTCACCGCCTTCCTGCGGTTCATGAACGCCCAGGGCCCCGGTGCGTTCAACCAGAGCTGGGTCTCCGTCCGCTGGGGCGACGGCCTGGACACCGTGGTCTGGCTCTACAACCGCACCCGGGACGCCTTCCTGCTCGACCTGATGGACCGCATCCACCGCAACGGCGCCGACTGGACGAACACCGTCCCCAGCTGGCACAACGTCAACATCGCGCAGGGATTCCGGGAGCCCGCCCAGTACGCCCAGCGCTCCGGCCTCGCCGGCGACACCACCGCCGCCTACCGCACCTACGACACCGTGATGGGCCGCTACGGGCAGTTCCCCGGCGGCGGCTTCGCCGGCGACGAGAACGCCCGCCCCGGCTTCGGCGACCCCCGGCAGGGCTTCGAGACCTGCGGCGTCGTCGAGTTCATGGCCAGCCACGAACTGCTCAACCGGCTCACCGGCGACCCGGTTTGGGCCGACCGCTGCGAGGAACTGGCCTTCAACTCCCTGCCGCCCGCCCTCGACCCGCAGGGCAAGGCGGTGCACTACGTCACCAGCGCCAACAGCGTCGACCTGGACGACGCTCCCAAGACCCAGGGCCAGTTCCAGAACGGCTTCGCCATGCAGTCCTACATGGCCGGCGTCGACCAGTACCGCTGCTGCCCGCACAACTACGGGATGGGCTGGCCCTGGTTCACCCAGGAGCTCTGGCTCGCCACCCCCGACGGCGGCCTCGCCGCCGCCATGTACGCCCCCTGCACGGTCGCCGCCAGGGTCGGTGACGGCAGCACCACCGTCACCGTCCGGGAGGACACCGAGTACCCCTTCGGCGACACCGTCACGCTCACCGTCACCACCCCGCGGCCGGTCGCCTTCCCGCTCGTGCTGCGCGTCCCGGGCTGGTGCCCGGACCCGCAACTCACCGTCAACGGGCAGGCGGTGGCCGCCCCCGCCGGCCCCGCGTACACCACCGTCCGACGCACCTGGAACAACGGCGACCGGGTCACCCTGCGCCTGCCGCAGCGGGTCGCGGTGCGCACGTGGACGGACAACCACCGCTGCGTCTCGGTCGCCCGCGGCCCGCTGGGCTACGCCCTGCAGATCGGCGAGAACTGGGTCCGCACCGGCGGCAGCGACACCTTCCCGCAGTACGACGTGCACGCCACCACCCCCTGGAACTACGGCCTCGGCCTCGACCCGGCCGCGCCCACCGCCTCGCTCGCCTTCACCACCCGCGGCGGGGCGCTGCCCGCCAACCCCTTCACCCAGGCCGACAACCCCCACCGGATCACCGCCCCGGCCCGCCGGATCGCCGAGTGGCAGGCAGACTCCCAGCACGTCGTCACCCCGCTGCAGGACAGCCCGGCCCGCAGTGCCGCCCCCGTCGAGACGGTCACCCTGATCCCGATGGCAGCGGCCCGGCTGCGCATCTCCTCCTTCCCGACCGCCGGCCCCGACGGCACGCCCTGGTCCGCCCCCGGCGCCGCCTTCCGGATCCGCAACCGGCATTCGGGCAAGGTGCTGGGGGTGGACGGCATGTCGACGTCGGACTCGGCGCGGGTGGTGCAGTTCGCGGACAGCGGCACCGACGACCACCTGTGGCAGCTCGTCGACAACGGCGACGGCTGGTACCGCCTCCGCAACCGGCACTCCGGCAAGGTGCTGGGGGTGGACGGCATGTCGACGGCCGACTCCGCCCAGGTGGTGCAGTTCGCCGACAACGGCACCGACGACCACCTCTGGCTGCTGCACCCCGACGGGCAGCTGCGGATCGAGAACCTCAACTCCGGCAAGGTGCTGGGCGTGGACCGGATGTCCACCGCGGACAGCGCCCAGGTCGTGCAGTTCGCCGACAGCGGCACCGACGACCACCTGTGGAGCTTCCTCGCCGACGCGGACGGCTGGTTCCGGATCCGCAACCTGCACTCCGGCAAGGTGCTCGGCGTCGACCAGATGTCGACGGCCGACTCCGCGCGGGTGGTGCAGTTCGCCGACAACGGCTCCGACGACCACCGGTGGCGCCTGGTGCACGACGGCGCCGGCCGGTTCCGGATCCGCAACGCCCGCTCCGGCAAGGTGCTGGGCGTGGACCGGATGTCCACCGCGGACAGCGCCCCGGTGGTGCAGTTCGCGGACAACGGCACGGCCGACCACCTGTGGCGGCTGCACTGACGCTGCCGC
>NZ_JBEYFP010000795.1:0-2610 GCF_040634455.1 Kitasatospora sp. NPDC007106 | reverse complement strand
CCGGACGCTGCCGTCCGACCCGCCCGCCGCCGTGCCGAGGCTCAGGAGAGCGGCTGTGCGCCGCGCTTGGCGAGCATCGACGTCATCAGGTCGATCTCCGACTTCTGCCCGTTGACCATGGTCTGGGCGAGCCGCTTCTCGACGTCGTTGCGGGCCACGTCCACGTAGGCCTGCGCCATCGCCACGCCGCCCTTGTGGTGCTCGATCATCAGCTGCAGGTACAGCACCTCGGCGTCCCGGCCGCTCAGCGAGCGGAGCTTGGCCAGGTCCGTGTTGGTGGCCATGCCCGGCATCAGCGAGCCGTCGTGCGCGGCGTAGCTGTGGCCCATCCACGCCATCGGCTTGGCCGAGGTGCTCTGGGTCAGCCCCCACTGGTCGAGCCAGCCCGACATCATGCCGCGCTGGTTCGCCTGGGTGTTGATGATGTCGAAGGCCAGGTTGCGCACCTCCTCGTCCTGCGTGCGGTCGCGGACGATGAAGGACATGTCGATGGCCTGCTGGTGGTGGGTCGCCATGTCGCGGGCGAACCCGGCCTCCGGGGAGTCGGTGGCGGGCGCCGCCACCGACGACGAACCGCCGGAGTCCGAACCGCCCGCCACCAGGGCGGACACGCCGAGGCAGAGCGCGATCACCGCGGCGATCGCGGCCGGCCACCACAGCAGCTTCCGCGACCGGCGCGGCGCACCGTCCTCGCCGGACTCCCCGGTCCGGGTGGCCGAGGTCTCCTCGGCGCCCGTCATCACGGCATCACACCGGAGCTGCAGGACGCGCCGGGCTCCTGGGTCTGCGGACCCTGGACGTACTTGGTGAAGAACTGCTCCACCCGCGGGTCACTGGCGCTGTCCACGTTCAGCTGGGTGCCCCAGGCGGAGAGCGTGATCGGGCTCTTCTCGTCCGGGTACGGGCTCATGAGGGTGTACGGGGTCGCCTTGACCTTCTCCGACAGCTTCTTGATGTCGTCGGCGGACGCCTTCGAGTTGTACGTCACCCAGACCGCGCCGTGCTCCAGCGAGTGCACCGCGTTCTCGTTGGCGAGCGGCTTGTCGTAGACGTCGCCCATGCAGTTCGCCCAGCGCGGGTTGTGGTCGCCGCCGACCGGCGGGGTCTGGGCGTAGGTGACCTTGGTCTCGACGTGGTTGCGCGACAGGTTGTCCCAGGTCTGCACGCCCTGGATCGGGGCCTTGGCGGCGGCTTCCTTCGCGTCCTTGTCGTGCTTGGCGTCGAGGGCTATCCAGGTACCGGCGCCGATCATGCCGGCCAGCAGCACGCCGGCCACGCTGAACGCGATGATCTTGTTGCGGCGGTCGCGCTTCTGCTCGGCGGCACGCAGCTCCGCGATGCGGGTCCGACGGTCGGCCTGCCGCTCGGACTGGCTCTGCCGGTTGCCCGGGTTGCCGGAGGTCTGCTTGGACGGCTTGGACTGCCTGGAGGCGGAACCCATGAGTGTGTCCTTGTCTCCGCGGTGCGCGCGGGCACGGCGGTGGGGCGAGAGGGGGAGGGGGCGGCGGAGCCGCCGGCCCGTCCGGTGCGCGGGGGCACGGGTCACGGCCGACGGTGGGTTCCGCTCAGGACCTGTGGACCTGCAGTACGTGGAGGTCGGGCGCAGGGGGCGGCCCGGCCAGCGTGTCGAGCGGGACGGCGGCGGGCAGCGACGGCGCCGGAACCAGCTGCGGCAGGGTGACCGCGACCGGCTGCGGGGGAGCGTTCGGCAGCTGCGCCTCCAGCCCGCGGAACGGATGGCTGGTGCAGCCCTTCCCCGGGGCCGGGTGGTCGCCGTCGGCGGAGCACCAGACGTGCGCACCGCCCTCGTCCGACCAGCGCGCCACGGCGTGCCCGGCGCCATGGGCGGCCGGGACGGCGTCGGCGGCCTGCGGACCGGTGGCGGCCGAGGCCCGGGGGGCGGCCGGAACGTGCCCGGACACCGCCTTCGCGGTCCCGGCGCACGGCAGCAGCGTCAGCAGACCCGCGACGAGCAGCGCCCACAGCACCACGGCCGGGCGACTGCCCGCCCGGACGGACCGCACCGGCTCACCGGTCGCGGATGCTGGCACGCTCATGCGCACATATTAATCAGCCGAAGGGGTGAAGCGGTCCCCCTCTTGGTCCTCCCGACCCGGGCCGGAGGGCCCTTCCTGCCCATTTCAGGGCCCCAAAAAGGACGCTCCGGACATCCACCCCCCGCACGTCCGCACCCCCTCCGGACGGATGGCCGAATCCGGGCGGATCACGCCGCCGCTGCGCCCGACGGGTGGCCGGGTGTCCCCGAAAGCCGGACACCGTCGTTCTCCTTCGGAAGAATGACCAGCCGAGTCCGGCACACGGCCCGCTCGGCAGACGGCAGACGGCAGACATGGCACGAGGAGCCGCCACGTGAGCAACCAGGGCGCATCCCCGCACGACCGGCCCGAGGACGCCTGGTGGCAGGCGGTCTACGCGGGCCCGGCGGGCACCCTGCCCGACGCCCCCGGAGCCGCCGCCGGCGAGGGCAGCGTCGACGACTGGTTCGACTCCGCGTCCGGCATGATCGGCCCCCAGCGCACCGCCTCCCCGAAGGACGGATCCCCGACCGGCGGCCCGACCGGCGGCCCGACCGGCGGCCCGACCGGCGGC
>NZ_JBEYFP010000794.1:0-2613 GCF_040634455.1 Kitasatospora sp. NPDC007106 | reverse complement strand
GGCGGCGCTCCGCGTGCGACCCGCTCGGTCACCGCGCTGCGCGCGGGACTCGGGCAGGGGCTCGGGCAGGCACTCGAACATGGGGGGAACGTGGCAGAGGAACGGCTGGAGGGCGACGCCGCCGACGGCCCGGCCGGTGGCGCAGGCCTGCCGCGGCGGCGCCCGGAGTGGAAGGGCCGGCTCGGCGTGGCCCTGTATCTGGCCGGCGGTGCGACGGTGGTCCTGGGGCTGCTCGGCTGGGGAGCCGTGGCCGCGATGGACTCGTCCATCGGACCTCCCGACAACCACGTGGCGAAGAGCGACTCCCGCGTCTGCCCGGCCACCACGGGGAACAACCTCGAGTATGCCGACGCCGTCAGGCACTTCGGCCTGTCCGTCCCGAAGGACGCCGCCGGCCTGGTCTTCACGGCGAACAGGCATCCGCTGTTCGGTGAGGATTCACTGGATCTGCGGTTCACCACCACCCCGGGCGATCTCTCCGCCTTCCTCGCCGTGAGCGGCTTCGGGTCGCCCCAGCCCCACACGGCGCTGCACCTGGGCGACTGGCACCCGTACGAACCCGGCGACGTGGCCAAGGCGGCGAGCGGGGACTGCGGCCTCGTCCCGGCCGTCCGCCCGGGCATGGTCTATGCCGAGGACACGGCGAACGGACAGCGCTTCCTCGCCGTGGATGCGAGCGACCCCGAGCATCCTGTGGTGTGGGTCTCCGCCATGGACATGTGACACCCGGCGGGCCGAACGGTCCGTCAGGCAGCGGCGCCGGGCGGCCCGCGACGCAGCGCACCGGCAGCCCGATCCTTCGCCGGGCCGCCCCGCCTCCGGTCTCGCCCCGTCCGTCCTGCCCGTCCCGGGGCGGCGCAACGGCCGAGCGGCGGGCCGTCATGCCCGAGCAGGTCGGGCCGATCGCGGCGACCGCCTCGTCCACCCGGTCCTGCTGCAGGTCGGTGATGACCACGCGGGCGCCCTGGTCCACGAATTCCCGGGCGATCGCCAGGGACGGGCCCAGGTACGGCACGGCGGACCGAAGCCGGACGGACCGAACGTCGGCTCGGTCCGGGCGTCACCCGTCCGGCGGCGCGTCCCAGACGATCCGCTGGACGGCTCCTGCCGAGATCCACATCTCTCCCCCGTCGTGCGGCCGCACCCGCACCCACCGCCCGGTCACCCGCACCTGCCCGCCCACGTGCGCAGCCGCCGTCTCGATCCCCACGACCGACCCCGGCCGGCAGTGCACCACCGCGGAGGCCCACCGCTTCTTCGTGCTTCCCATGTCCACCAGACTCGGTCCCCGCCCGGCCGTCCACCACCGCAGCGCGGCCGTTCCGCCGCCGTGTCGGAGGTCCACGGCACAATCCGGACCGTGGACCCGAGACCCGAACTGATGCCCCCGCCCGTCAGCCGGCAGCGGCTGGACGAGCTCTGCGGCGCGATCTCCCGGATCTCCGGCCTGGTGCTCTCCGGAGCCGGGAGCGCGGCCGAGGAGATCAGTGCCTTCAACGCGAGCACGGGCCACGACTACGGCGCCCCGGACTTCGCCGAGTACGACGGCAGCCGGAGCCTGGACGACTTCGCGCGGGAGGCCGCCAGGCCGCCCCGGCCACGGATCGCGGACATCACCGCGGACGAACTCGTCGGGATCGTCCGCAGGATCCTCGACGGCGATCCGGAGAGCGACCACTTCCTGGCACTCTTCGAAGCCAACGTGCCGCATCCCCGGGCCAGGGGCCTGATCCACTGGCCCCCGCCCGAACTGCGCGGCGCCTCGGCCGAGGAGATCGTCGATGCGGCACTCGCCTACCGGCCGATCGCCCTCTGACCTCCGCCCGGCGGGCCGGCAGGCACCCGCCGACCGCCCACGGCCACACGTACGCCCACGCCCATTGCGGGCTGGCCGGTCGGTGAACGGCGGCCGCGGCTCACCTGCCACGTCGACGCGGGAGTTCGGGCGCGGTGAGGACCTCCGCGAGGGGGAGGCCGGTGCCGGCCGCGGCGGCGAGGCGCTCGCGGATCTCGCGCGGGGTGCGCGGCCGCCACCCGGGGCCGCCGCAGCAGGAGGAGTGGAAGGTGACGCCGGCGTTGAGCAGGGCGGTGAGGGTGCGCCAGGCGGCCGTGTCCGCGCGGCGGGGGACCTTGAGGTCCTGTCCGGCGTCGACGAGCCGGCCGCGGCAGCGCGGACAGACCGTGGTCGGCGTGCGGCGCTTGACGGAGGCGCGGCACGGCAGGCACACGTAGTGCCGGTTCGGGGTACCGCCGCGGAAGCACATGACGGTCAGTATGGTGGCCGGCCCATCGGTGCCCCAACGGATTTCGCGGCCCCGGCCGGGAGATCGGATCGCAACCGTGCGGCACTGGACCGGGCCGTTGCGGTACGACCACAGTGGACCGGTCGGTTCGGGACGGGGGGACGGTGGGCGGCGTGGACCGGGTCAGGTACGTGGACTTCCTACGGGGAGCGGCGATCGTGATGGTGGTGCTCGGGCACTGGGTGATCACCGCGCTGGTGCGGCACCCGGACGGCACGATCGCGGCGCCCGAACTGCTCGCCACGGTGGAGTGGACGCAGTGGCTGACGCTGCTCTTCCAGATCATGCCGGTGTTCTTCCTGGCGGGCGG
>NZ_JBEYFP010000793.1:0-2618 GCF_040634455.1 Kitasatospora sp. NPDC007106 | reverse complement strand
GACGGGACCCGTACCGGCGGGACCCGTACCGACGCGGACGGGGCCGCCGGCGAACCGGCGGCCCCGCATTTCCTGGCACCCTTCATCCACTTACCGGAAATCAGGGTTCCGGTACCGCGCGCGGAAGGGTTACTACGACCACAGCTGATTAGCCTGGACATTTCCGCACGGCCACTGGTTGACGCGCGCGCCGTTGCCGGTGTTCCAGCCGCCGACCTCCAGGCAGAGGCCGCTGTTCTTGTTGATGAGGTACGTGTACTTCGGGTCGCCGACCCCGCCCAGGCGCCACAGCTGGTTCGCCTGGGTGTAGTTGCCGTTCGCGTCCTTGCCGCACGGCCACTGGTTGGCCCCGGCGCCCCACTCGGTGCTCCAGCCGCCGATCTCCAGGCACTGGCCGCTGTTCTTGTTGACCAGCGGGAACCAGCCCGACGGGTAGTTGCCGTTCGTCAGCCACTGCTGGTTCGCCTGGCCGCCGGCACCGCACGACCACTGGTTCGCCGCGGCGCCCCACTCGGTGCTCCAGCCGCCGATCTCCAGGCAGAGGTTGCTGTTCTTGTTCACGATCGTGTCCGTGGGCTGCTGCGCCGAAGCGGGCATCGACATCGCGAGGGTGAGCCCCGCCGCGACCGCGGCGACACCGGCGACCCGGCCGACCCGACTGACCGTCCTGTTCATTTTAGGATCCATTCCTCGAAAGAGCGTGGGAAGGCCCGTGAGGAAAATGGAATATGTGTCATGAATTCCCCCCGGATTCGGTCGTAGATTAGCACAGGGCCGCGACTGATGTCGTCCACTAATCATCCGTGCGGGCCGATCTCCGGGCAAAGAGTACAAACCGCCGCCTGGTGCGCTTAACGGATGATCGGGGCCGATTACGGCCGGTCGGCGTCGAGGCGGCCGTGGGGGAGGGGCGGCCTGGAGGAAGCGACAGGTGCTGCTCCGGAGCGGAGCAATCGGGTCGGAGCCATTGACCAACGGGGGCGAGCTTTCTACATTCTGTGGAACCGAATGGCGGAACCAGTGTTCCGCATCGCGGATCTGTTCATGGGTCGGGCCTGTTCGCCGCGGGCACCGGCAGGTGGGCGACGGCACCGCCGTCCGCCAGGGTCGTCCCGACGTCGCCGTGTCCCGTTCCGGCCGCCGTCCCCGGGCCCGAAGCCACCTCGGATGTGGAGGACCGCACATGGGACGTCGCGAAGCGCCCGTGAAGCCCGCAACCCCGCCGCACCCCGTCGACGAACTGCTGCCGCCCGGACGGATGGCGACCGTCGCCCTCCAGCACGTCGCCAGCATGTACGCCGGGGTCGCCGCACCGCCGCTGATCATCGGCGCAGCGGCCGGCCTGACCCCGGCCCAGCTGACGACCCTGCTCGCCGCCAGCCTGTTCATCGCCGGCATCGCCACCCTGCTGCAGACCCTGGGCTTCTGGCGGGTCGGCTCACGGCTCCCCTTCGTGAACGGCGTCTCCTTCGCCACCGTCTCGCCGATCCTCGCCGTCATCGAGGCGAAGAAGGACGCGGCGCTGCCGCTGATCTTCGGCTCCACACTGGTCGCCGGACTCTTCTGCTTCCTGCTGGCCCCCGTCTTCTGCCGGCTGGTCAGGTTCTTCCCTCCGGTGGTCAGCGGCACGGTGATCACCCTGATCGGCGTCTCGCTGCTCCCGGTCGCCGGGAACTGGGCCCAGGGCGGCAACTCCGCGGCGCGGGACTACGGCTCGCTCGGCAACCTGGGCCTCGCTGCCGTCACCCTGGCGTCCGTGCTGCTGTTCCACCGCTTCCTGCGCGGCTTCTTCCAGCGGATCGCGATCCTCCTCGGCCTGCTCGTCGGAACCCTGGTGGCGATCCCGTTCGGCAAGGTGGACGCCCATGCGCTCGCCGGCCTGCCGCTCGTCGAGCTGCCGCACCCGTTCGCCTTCGGCGCGCCCCGGTTCGAGGCCGCGGCGATCGTCTCGATGCTGGTGGTGATGGTGGTCTCGATGACCGAGTCCACCGCCGACATGATCGCGCTGGGCGAGATCGTGGAGAAGCCGGCCGACGACCGCACGATCTCCGGCGGCCTGCGGGCGGACGGCATCGCGACGGCCCTCGGCGGCGTGTTCAACGGCTTCATCTGTTCGGCCTTCGCCCAGAACATCGGGCTGGTCGCGCTCACCAGGATCCGCAGCCGCTTCGTGGTGGCCCTGGCCGGGATCCTCCTCGTGGTGATGGGCCTGCTGCCGGTCGTCGGCGGGCTGGTCTCGCTGGTGCCGCAGCCGGTGCTCGGCGGAGCGGGCGTGGTGCTGTTCGGGTCGGTCGCGGTGGCGGGCCTGCGCACCCTCGGCGCGGCGGACCTGAACGTCGGCTCCAACGCGATCATCGTCGCGGTCAGCCTCGCCTTCGGCATCTTCCCGATCGCCTACCCCGGCTTCTACCACGCCTTCCCGGAGCAGATCGGCACCGTGCTGCACTCCGGCATCTCCGCGGGCTGCCTGCTGGCGGTCACCCTCAACCTGCTCTTCAACCACGTGGGCCGCCCCCGCACCGTCCCGCCCGCAACCGCGCAGCCCGCAACCGTGCCGCCCGCAACCGTCCCGCTCGCAACCGTGCCGCCCGCAACTGGGCCGCAGACCCGGACCGAGC
>NZ_JBEYFP010000792.1:0-2620 GCF_040634455.1 Kitasatospora sp. NPDC007106 | reverse complement strand
GTGTCCGCTTCGTGCGTGCGGGCCGGCGCGCAGGCTTCTCGTCGGCGGCCGCGGCGGGCGGCAGGCCCTTCTCGGCCCGCAGGGCCTCGAGCTGTTCGCGCAGGCGCCGGTTCTCCTCCTCCAGCGGCTCCCTGCTCCCGGCCCGGGAGGACAGTGAGGGGTCGTGCTCCCACCAGTCGATGCCCATCTCCTTGGCCTTGTCCACGGAGGCGATCAGCAGGCGCAGTTTGATGGTGAGCAGTTCGATGTCGAGGAGGTTGATCTGGATGTCCCCGGCGATGACGATGCCCTTGTCCAGCACGCGTTCCAGGATGTCGGCGAGGCTGGCCGAGGACTGCCCCCCGGGCGGCGCCGATCTGGAGGGGAAGGAACCCAGGCGGTTGGCGACGGGCTCGGTCACGGTCGTTTCGCCTCCTTCTCCGGCCGGGGTTGCGCGGTGCACTGTCAGGTGCCGGTCTGCTGCCTGTGGGCCCTGATCTCGTCCAGGCGGTCGAGGAGCTCGTCCTCACGCCGGTCGAACGTCTCGTCGTCGATCTCACCGGCCAGGAGTGCCCGCTCCAGAGCGCCGAGTTCCTGCTGGACGGGGCCGGGATCGTAGTACTCGTTCTCGGCGGTCTCCACCACGCGTTCCAGCACCCAGACCGTGCCGCGCAGCGGCGCGAGCGGGAGGGTGAGGATCTGGGTGAGCAGGCCCATGGCGGCTTCCTCCTTCCTCAGACGAAGCTGTAGGCGGGCAGCGGGCCGTGCAGCCGGAAGTCGAAGTCGTCGCCGAGTTCGGTGGTGAGGCCCTTCTCGGCCGCGAGGAACAGCTGCTCGTGCTCCCGGTCCACCAGGAAGGAGACGTTGAGGAAGTCGTCTCCCGTCGGCTCGGAGTTGACCTCCTGGCGGGCGTGGGGCCGCAGGGCCTCGGTGATGCCGGTGGCCAGCGCGTAGTGGCGGGCCCGGACCTCGTTGGCGACCAGTTCGCCGAGGGCCAGCGGCAGGTCCGGGTTGGTGTTGCCGCCGGTGATCTCGTCGTTGAGCTGCCTGGCCTCGGGGGAATCCAGCAGGATCTGGCGCAGCAGGGCGCTCTCGTCGATGGCCGCCTTCAGGTGGTACTCGGCGCAGCCCTCCAGGGCGGTGAGGCGCTCCAGGTACTCGTCGTGGCGTTCGGTGAGCGCCGCCCGTACCGCGTCGTCGTCCGGGGCGGTGAGGCCGAACTGCAGCGGCAGCACGGTGCCGTCGGACATCAGGCGTTCCTGGACGCTCTGGTGCGCGGTGAGGTCGCGGCGTTTGGGCCGCAGTTCGTCGGGGGCGTCGCTGACGACCGCGCAGAGCGGCCCGGCGCACACACTGCGGAGCGTCGAGGGAGGCTCGCCCACGCCGACGAGCCCGGCCAACTGGCGGGGGTGGGAGGCGGCGGTGATGGAGTACACGTACACGGACACGTCATTCCTCCCGGCGCCGGGCGGGCCTGCGGGCCGGCCGTTCACGCTTGGGCGCGGGCTCCTTCTCGTCCTCGTCGTCGCTTCCGAGGTGGAGCGCGTCGGTGACGGCCTCCACGGCGCCGGACAGAGCGCCCTTGCTCTTGCCGTGTGCACCTCCCTCGGTGACCTCGCCGACGATGTCGGTGAGCTTGCTCGGCGCCTTCCGCCCGGCCTCCAGGTCGAGGCGGTTGCAGGCCTCGGCGAACCGCAGATACGTGTCGACGCTGGCGACGACGATCCGGATGTCGATCTTCAGGATCTCGATGCCGACCAGGGAGACCCGGATGAAGACGTCGATCACCAGCCCGCGGTCGAGGATCAGCTCGAGAATGTCGTAGAGACTGCCGGTGCTCCCGCCACGGGAAACGCCGGCTTGGCCTTGCGGCACCACCGTCACGGGTGCCTCCCTTCACCGGCCGCCGGTGCTTCCGGCGGGTGTGCCCCCACTGCAGCCGGGTGAGTGTCACGTCGGCCGGTCGACCTGCCCCCTGCTGTAGCGGCGGATCCGCTCGTAGCCGAGCAGTTCGCCGTCCTCGTCGAGCGTGACGCGGTAACTGGCCATCACGCTGGTCGTGTCCGGGATCCGTTCCAGTTCCACCACCTCCACGTCGGCCTGCCAGCCCTCCTCGGTCGGCTTCAGCGCCGACACCGACTCCGGCGGCCGGCCGAGCAGTTCGGCGAGTTGCTCGGCCGCGTAACGGATGGCACGGGGGGCCGAGACCCGCCGCGCGGGCTTGGCTACACGGCGGCGAGGGGCTGTTCGCGGCTCGTGGGAGCCTTCACGGGCACGCCTACCGGCCGTGGCACCGTGCTCACTGCCTGCGGCCATCTGCCTGCTCCGGAATCGGGCGTATCGGTTGCACCCATCAGCGCTACTTCCGTCCTGCTGTCCCATTGTCCCCTGCCCGGATCGGCGGCGCAGCCGCGCACGTCCGATGCACGGGACGACCGTTGATGTCGGCCCCGGGCCCACCGGGACGACGTGGTTTGCCACACGCCGCCGCCGTGCAGAAGCTCCGTACCCCGCGTGCGCTCACCGGGCCGACTGACCAGACTGGAGATACGGCTCGCCGCGGCCCCGAGCGCCGAGAGGGTCCGTCCCTCGCGGTGTCGCAACGCGGTTGACGGGGTGCGCGTGAGTGACGGGACGTCAT
>NZ_JBEYFP010000791.1:0-2628 GCF_040634455.1 Kitasatospora sp. NPDC007106 | reverse complement strand
CCTCCTCCGACCCGGCCACCGTCGCCTTCGCCAAGGCCTACGAGGAGCGCTGGAAGGAGCACCCGCAGGACCTGACCATGTGGGCGCACGACTACCCGTTCATCGTCGCCGAGGCCATGTCCAGGGCCGGCAGCACCACCGACCCGGAGAAGATCAACAAGGCGCTGCCCGGCATCGGCGTCCCGAAGGGCACCGTCAGCGGCTGGCTGCCGACCTACACCGGCCAGCTCTTCGACGAGCGCGGCGCCCGCACCACCTCCGAAGTCACCGCCTGGTGCCCCGCCAAGCAGTCCGTCGCCAGCGCCATGACCTTCGACACCAAGCGCGGCGAGCTGGTCGACCCCGTCTTCGCGAAGGACGCCTGCGCATGATCCAGACCCTCGTCAACGGGGCCTTCCTCGGCTGCCTGTTCGCCGTGATGGCGGTCGGCCTGACCCTCGTCTACGGCGTGATGGAAGTCCCCAACTTCGCGCACGCCGGGGTCGTCGTCCTCGCCGCCTGCACCACCTGGTCGGCGACCGCGGCCGGGCTGCCCTTCGTCCTCGCCGCCCTGGCCGGCATCGCCTGCGGCGGACTCGTCTCGGTCCTCACCGAGACCGCCGCCTACCGGTGGATCGTCGACAAGCCGGCCGCCGCACCCGCCGTCGCCCTCGGTCTGCTGCTGATCCTGCAGAACACCGCGCTCCGGCTCTACGGCGGCGAGGGCCGCTCCCTCGACACCCCGTACGACACCGTGCTGCTCCGCTTCGGCGGGATCTCCCTGCCCGGGGTCAAGGCGGCGCTGATGGTGCTGGCCGGGCTCTCGCTGGCCGCGCTCCACCTGCTGCTGTCCCGCACCTCGCTCGGACGCCGGATGCGCGCGGTGGCGCAGGACCGGGAGGCCGCGGCGATGCTCGGGATCCCGCTGCGCCGCCAGTACGCCTTGGCCTTCCTGGTCGCGGGACTGCTCGCGGGCGTCGCCGCGATCGCCTACGCCCCCACGTACCAGGTGTCGCCCTACATGGCCGACGAGGTGCTGCTCAGCGCCTTCGTCGTGGTCGTCCTCGGCGGCCTGGGCAGCGTCTGGGGAGCCGTCGCCGGGGGGCTCGTCCTCGGGGTGGTCGAGAGCCTCGGAGCCGCCTACGTGAGCTCCGCCTACCAGAGCGCCTTCGGCTTCCTCATGCTCGTGATCGTCCTCGTGCTGCGGCCCACCGGCCTGCGCAGCACGAACTCCCGAAGGGTGGCGTGAATGCGCACCTCCCGTTACTCCCGGCACGCAGGGCCGCTCGCCGGCATCGCCGCCGTGAGCCTCCTCGCCCACGCCCTGCTCACCTCGCTGCAGGGCGACCTCGGACAGGTCGCCCTGCTGACCGTCTCCTGGACGGTGGCCCTGACCGGCCTCAACCTCGTCCAGGGCCTCGGCGGCTACCCCAGCCTCGCCCACGCCTCCTTCTACGGCGGCGGGGCGTACGTCTCGGCCGTGCTGCTCGACCACGGCGTGCCGATGCTCCTCGCCGCGCTCGCCGCGGTCGGCGCCACCGTGCTCGTGGCCCTGCTCGTGGCGCTCGTCTTCAGCCGGACCCGCGGGCAGTACTTCGCCATCGGCACGATGTTCTTCGGCGCGGTGACCACCCTGGTGTTCACCAACGCCGCCGACCTGACCGGCGGCCCCAACGGCCGGCCGGTCGAGCTCGGCCTCCCGCTGGACACGACGCTGCTGCTGCTGTCGGCCTCGCTCGGCCTGGCGCTGGCGGCCTTCCACCTCCTGTCCGCCGGCCGGTTCGGGGCGCGGCTGCGGGCCGTCCGCGAGGACGAGGACCTGGCCGAGCACCTGGGCGTGCCCACGGCCCGGGTCAAGCTGCTGGCGATGGTCCTCTCCTCGGTCTTCGGGGCCTGGGCCGGGGTGCTGTTCGCCCAGTACAACGGCGTCGTCGCCCCGTCCCAGTTCACCTTCGTGCAGGGGTTCCTGATGTTCGTGGCGATCGGCGTCGGCGGCGCGGGCCGGCTGTACGCGCCGCTGGTCGGCAGCCTCGTCGTGATCGGCTTCACCCAGCTGATCAAGCTCGGGCCCGGCGTCAGCCAGATCGCCCTGGGCGTGCTGTTCATCGCGGTGACCCTGCTCGCACCGCAGGGCGTGCTGGGCGGCCTGGCCGCGCTGCGCCGCCGGGTGCGCCCGAGGGGAGCCGTGGCATGACCGCGCTGTTGCAGGCCAGGGGCCTGGTCAAGCGGTTCGGCGGCGTGACCGCCGTCGACGGGGTCTCCTTCGAGCTCGACGGCGGCCAGGTGATGGGCCTGATCGGCCCCAACGGCTCCGGCAAGACCACCCTGCTCGGGATGCTCGCCGGCACCCACCCGCCCACCGGGGGAGCCGTCCTCCTCGGCGGACGGCCCGTCCGCGGCCGGGGCGCCCACCGCAGCGTCCGCGCCGGGATCGCCCGCACCTTCCAGACCACCCGGCTGTTCCCCACCCGGACCCTGCGGGAGAGCCTGGCGCTGACCCGCGGCGAGTGCCGCGGCCGGCCCACCGGCCCGGGCGACGGGGACCTCGCCGCGCTGATCGGCCTGGACGGTCTGCTGGACCGGCCCGCCGCGCAGCTGACCGGCGCCGCCCAGCGGCTCGGGATGATCGCGCTCGCGCTGGCCACCGGC
>NZ_JBEYFP010000790.1:0-2633 GCF_040634455.1 Kitasatospora sp. NPDC007106 | reverse complement strand
GCTGGTCGCCCGGGTGTGCGACCGGCTCGCGGTCGGCGCCGACGCCGCAGCGCTGTACCTCCAGCTCGCGACGCTCGCCGCGCCCACCGACCGCAACGTCCGCCGCTGGAACGGCTGGACGGCCAAGCAGCACGTTGCGGCACGCACCGAACTCCTCGCCACCGCAGCGGTGGTCGAGGCCAAGCGCGCCAGGGCGGGCCGGACGCTCTTCCTGCCCGGCGACTGGACCGAACTGAAGGCCCCGCACCTCCCGCTGGAGACCGTCAAGCTCGCCGCCCACACCGTGACCCCGCTCTGGGGCAACACCATCCGCTCCCCCTTCGGACGGGTGCTGCCGGTCGCCCCGCTGCACGAGATGTTCGCCGCGGCCTGGCAGCGGGAGCACGGCGGCACTCCGGCGGCCGCCGACGGCTGACAGCCTGACACCGTTGCCTGCCGGGGTCCGGTCTCGCCACCACCGGGACCGGACCCGGCAGCAACCTCAGGACGTTCGGTCTGGCATTCGGTCTCGGCACGCACTCCGGCGCGCACTCCGGCGCAGACCAATCCTTCATCGTATGCACCCTGTGCGAACACAAACATGCTGGCGAAAAAGATCATCACTTCGGGGCAATGCCGCGGGCGTGCCGGGCCAACTGGCCGCGCCGGCGGCTAGTTTGCTCCTGGAGGTCAGCGGCCTGCGCGGACGTTCGCTCTGTTCGCCCGGCCACGTACGACGTGGGCCGTGCCGGTCGCCGCTGTTACTGAAGGAGAGCCTGCTCGATGACGGTGGACACCAGCCAGCCGGCGCAGTCGGAGCCGACTGGGCGGAGCAGCCTGGGCACGGCTGCTGCCCGGAACCTCGCCACCACGACCAAGTCCGCACCGCAGATGCAGGAGATCACCTCCCGCTGGCTGCTGCGGATGCTCCCGTGGGTGGAGGTCGAGGGCGGGACCTACCGGGTCAACCGGCGGCTGACCTACACCGTCGGGGACGGGCGCATCGAGTTCGTCCAGGACGGCGCCCGGGTCCGCGTGATCCCCCGCGAGTTGGGCGAACTCGCGGTGCTGCGCGGCTTCGACGACGTGGCCGTGCTGACCGCGCTCGCCGGCCGCTGCGTCCAGCGCGACTTCCGCGCGGGTGAGGTGCTGGTGGAGCGCGGCACGCCCGCCGAGCGGATCCACCTGATCGCCCACGGCCGGGTCGCCCAGAGCTCCGAGGGCCGGTACGGCGAGGCGGTGTCCGTGGCCGTCCTGGCCGACGGCGACCACTTCGGCGAGCACGCCCTGCTGGACGCCGGGGCGACCTGGGACTGCACCGCCACGGCCGAGACCGCCGGCACCCTGCTGACGCTCGCGCGGGCGGACTTCCACGCCGTGCTGGAGGCGGCTCCGGGCCTCCGGGCGCACGTCGACCGGTTCACGGCGATTCCGCTCCAACGCCAGAACCGGCACGGCGAGGCCGAGATCGCGATGTCGGCCGGCCACACCGGCGAGGTCGAGCTGCCCGGTTCGTTCGTCGACTACGAGCTCAAGCCGCGCGAGTACGAGCTGTCGGTCGCCCAGACCGTGCTGCGGGTCCACTCCAGGGTCGCCGACCTCTACAACGAGCCGATGAACCAGACCGAGGAGCAACTCAGGCTCACCGTCGAGGCGCTGCGCGAGCGGCAGGAGTTCGAGCTGGTCAACAACCGCGAGTTCGGCCTGCTCCACAACGCCGCGTTCAAGCAGCGGATCCAGAGCCGCTCCGGTTCGCCGACGCCCGACGACCTGGACGAACTGCTCTGCCGCCGGCGCGGTTCCCGGTTCTTCCTCGCCCACCCCCGGGCGATCGCCGCCATCGGCCGCGAGTTCAACGCCCGCGGGCTGTACCCGGACCACGTCGACCTCGGCGGGCAGCAGGTCCCGGCGTGGCGCGGCGTTCCGATCCTGCCGTGCAGCAAGATCCCGATCAGCAGGGAGAACACCACCTCGATCCTCGTGATGCGGACCGGGGAGGACAAGCAGGGCGTCGTCGGTCTGCGCCGGACGGGGCTGGTGGACGAGTACGAGCCGGGCCTGTCGGTGCGGTTCACGGGCATCGACGAACGGGCGGTCATCTCCTACCTCGTCAGCACCTACTACTCCGCGGCGATCCTGGTGCCCGACGCGCTCGGCGTACTGGAGAACGTGCAGATCGGCCGCCGGGACGGCTAGCGCCGCCGACCCGGCCGACCGGCCTCGCCGAATCACGTCGACCCGGCGGCCCAACGAACGCCCTGCTCCCGCACACCGCCCCGCGGCGGAAGCCGGACGCAGGACCTGAACAACCGCTGCGCCGGTCCGGCATGACCCGGCACTGCCCCGGCACGCCCGGACGGAACGGCCCCGGCCGCCCTGCCCGTCGGCACCCCCCAGCACGCACCCCCTCTCGGCCCCGCCCGACGTGCCCGGATCCGGGACGTTCCCACCCTTCACCAAGGAGCTACGGATGCCTGTCCCTGTGCCTCTGCCCGGCAGGGCGAGCCCGCCGTCCGCCACGTCCGGCGGCGGGGCCGGCCGACTGCCCGGACCGCCTGCGGCCTTCCCGCCGGTCCCGGGGAGCGGGCCCCTGCCCGTTCCGGTCGCCGACCCGGCCGGCGAGACCGTGCCGCAGGGCGCCGCCGCGGTGCCGG
>NZ_JBEYFP010000789.1:0-2643 GCF_040634455.1 Kitasatospora sp. NPDC007106 | reverse complement strand
GCCTGCCCGCCGCACTGGCGCGGTACCCGGCCGATCCGGAGCTGCAGTTCGAGGGCTTCTTCGACGCGACGGTCTGCGCGTGGCGGGAGACGGGCGCGGACGCGTGGCAGTGCGGTCCGGTCGCGTTCTGGCCGGGGGAGTCCGACGGTGCCGGGTGGCTGTTCGAGCTGCTGGTGGACGGCAGTGCCGAGGCCGTCCGCCGTGACGCCGAGGACTACTACGGGCGCGCCGTCGACCCGCAGGCCGTCGCCGCGGTGCTGGCGGGCGTTCCGCTGGACCGCCGGACGGTCGGTGCGCTCGACCCGGCCGCGGACTTCGCCGCCGTGGCCGAGCGGGCCCGCCGGACGGGCCACGCGGTGGCGGACGGCTGACCGCGGACCTCAGTCCCGGCCGGGGGCGCCGGGGCGCTGCCGGTCCTCGTCGGGTGTGCTCGGACGCTCGCCGGGCTCGCAGTGGTAGCAGCGGTAGGTGCGGTCGTCCTTCCGGTACCACTGGTGGTCGCCGCAGTCCTTCGCGCCCTTGGGGAACATCCACATGAGGGCGGCAGGCAGTGCGACCCTGGCGTCGGTGCGCCACCGGTAGCGGCCGGTGCTGCTCAGAAGAACCACCCCGGGGTCTCGCGGTAGGCGGGCATCGGGTAGTCGCAGACGGAGCCGGCCGAGCGGTACTCGGCCGCCGTCCGGGCGGCGATCCCCGCGCCGGCGTGGTCGAGCGCGTCGGAGCCGACGACCGCGGTCAGCGCGATCGCCGCGTAGACCAGCGGCGCCGCGATCCGGCTCGGGGTGTCGATGACGAGGTGCATCACACCGATCGCGCACACCAGGCCGGCTCCGATCATCACCGAGACGACCACCCAGAAGACGGCGCCGAGCGAGGCCGGGCTCTTGCACAGCAGGTACTCGTGCGGTGGCTCCACCCAGGTCCGCTCGTAGACGGCGGCGGCGACGAGGAGCACGCCGCCCATCGGGAGCAGCGCCCAGCGCCGGGAGACGGGTCGGGTCCGCTCGGTGGTGACGTGCAATGCGCTGTGCCTTCCGGTTCGGCGGGGCCGGAGGGAGCCCGCGCCGTTGATCCGGGAGAGCGTAGCGGACGGCGGTGAAGCGGCCGCGACCAGTGCCGATGCGCCGTCACCGGGTGCTGCCGGGCACGGCCGCCGGCGGGTGACGGGTCGTACCGGGAGGCCGGGAGTCGCGGAGTCGGTACAGTCCACGCAGACGATCAACGGTGGACGGACGGGAGACCGATGACGGCGGGACGTCGCAGACGGATCACCTGGGGGCTCAGGGGCCTGGCGCTGGCGGCGCTGCTGGCGTACCTGCCGGGGGTTCAGGCCTCGCACTCGGGCGGGCTGGTGGAGGCCGAGCGCTGGTTCGACCACCCGGTGCTGCTGGTCGGGGCGGCGGTGGTGCTGACGGTGGCCTCGGTGGTGGTCGAGTTCGAGTTCCGCACCCGGTGGTCGCAGATCGGCTGCGCGGCGGCCCTGGTGGCGCTCGTCCTCGTCGGCACACCGATCGTGTTCCTGGCGGTCACCCTCGGCGGGGACGGGAGGCCGGTCGACCGGAAGGTCCACCCGGGCCACCCGGACCGGGTGCTGGCCGTGACCGACATCGCCTTCTCGATCGACCCGACCTACCGCGTGGAGCTCCTCACCGGCAGCGGCTGGTCCGCGCGCCACTGGGAGCTGGGGGTGTGGGACGAGCGCGACGGGCGCGGCTTCTTCACGTCGGCCGAGTGGTCGGGGCCGGACCGGATCACGGTGACCACGGAGAAGGAGATCGCGGTCTTCACCCTGGACCCGGCCACCGGCCGGCCGGGCGAACCGAGCGTCGTCCGCCGGTAGGGGCTGTCGTCAAAGGTCGTGGGCGCATCCCAGGTGCCCCCCCCAGCGCCCCTGAACCGACCGTCCGGGCGCCCTTCGACGACACGTCCGAGGCCGGCTCGGGCAGGATGGCCCGGTGAAACTCGACGTCGTGCTCGCCGGTGACCACGTCCGCCTTCCGGGGCCCGTCCCGGGTGCCGCCTCCGGCGGGGAGCGCATCGTCCCCGCGGCGGCCGTGCGGGACGCCGATCCGGAGGCCGACCCGCCGGAGATCCGCACCGTCCTGGGCGAGACCCTCTTCGTCCCGGCCGGCCGGCGGGCCGCACCGGAATCGTTCTGCACCGCCAACGGGATTCCCCGGCGGTCCAGGCCCGACGTGTGGGGCGACCTCCTCGAACCGTTCCTCGACACCGAGTTCCCCCCCGGACGCCGGGCCGCCACGCGGGCCCGGCTGCGCCGGGTCGGTCTCGGTGACGAGGAGGTGGCCGCGATCAGGGCAAGGGTCGCCCCGCTGATGCGTGCCTACAACGCCGTCCACCAGGACTGGCACCACCTCGGCCTCGCCGACCTCATGGACGCCGCCACCGCCGCCTGGATCCCTGGGCACCGGCCGGTCGGGTCCATCGACGCAGACGCGTTCCGCACCTGGGCCATGGAGATCGCGGACCTCGGCTTCCCCGGCCCGGGGCATTGAGCCCGGCGGGCTTTGCATCGTCCTCTCCACGGCCGGCACCGCGCTGCTGGTCTGCCCGCTCGTCTCCGGCACCGGTGTGCCGGGCCCCGCCGGCGGGGCCGCCGCCGCGCTCGGCGCAGCCGTCCTCGCC
>NZ_JBEYFP010000788.1:0-2649 GCF_040634455.1 Kitasatospora sp. NPDC007106 | reverse complement strand
GTGCCGGCCGTCGGCGTCCAGTGGCCGGCACGACGGACCTCGGCGGCGACGGCCGTCATCGGACGGCCGCCGGCACGGTGTCGGCGGGCTCGGCTGCGGTGGCGTCCCGGCGGGCGACCTCGGCCCGGACCAGCGGCAGCAGCTCGCGGCCGTAGTCGACGGCGTCGTCCAGCGGGTCGTAGCCGCGGATGAGCAGGGTGGTGACGCCCAGGTCGACGTAGTCCAGCAGGGCCTGGGCGACGGTCTCGGGGGTGCCGACCAAGGCGGTGGAGTTGCCGGCCGCGCCGGTGGCGGCGGCGGGGGCCGTCCACAGCGCCCGGTCGTGCCGGTCGGCCTTGGCGGCGGCGGCGAGCAGGCGCTGGGAGCCGACGTTCTGCGGGGTGGCGCCGGGCCCGGTGGGGAGCACGGCGCGGCGCCCGCCGAACGCGTCGCCGCGACCCCGGATGGTGTCGAGGATGCGGTGGGCGCGGTCCCAGGCCTCGTCCTCGGTCCGGCCGAGGATCGGCCGGAAGGAGACGCTGAAACCGGGCGGGGTGGTGCGGCCGGCAGCCTCGGCGGCGGCGTGGACGCGGCCGATCTGTTCGGCCGTCTCGGCGAGCGGCTCGCCCCACAGCGCGAAGGTGTCGGCGTGCTTGCCGCCGACCCGGTAGGCGGCCTCGGAGGAGCCGCCGAAGTAGAGCGGGATGCGAGGCTGCTGCGCGGGGCGGACCTCGGAGTGGAAGTCGGCGAAGCGGTAGTGCGGGCCGTCGTGGTCGAAGGGCTTCTCCTCCGTCCAGGCCCGCTTGAGGACGGTGAGGTAGTCGTCGGTGCGCGCGTAGCGCTCGTCCTTGGTGAGGTAGTCGCCGTCGCGGCGCTGCTCGGCGTCGTGGCCGCCGGTGATGATGTGGACGGCGACGCGGCCGCCGGAGAACTGGTCGAGGGTGGCGAAGGTGCGTGCGGCGACCGTCGGGGCGATGAAGCCGGGGCGGTGGGCGATCAGCAGGCCGAGCCGCTCGGTGTGCGCGGCGGCGTACGCGGCGACCTGGTTGGGGTCGGGGCTGGCGGAGGAGTGCGCGACGAGGATCCGGTCGAAGCCGGCCTCCTCGTGGGCCCGGGCGAAGCGGCGGGTGTAGTCGGCGTCGACGACGGGGCCGCGCGCGGGGCGGGTCTCGGAGACGTCGTGGGTGGAGATCATGCCGATGAACTCGACAGGCACGGTCGGTTCCCTTCTGTGGTGGCGGTGGTGTCGGCGAGTCAGGGGGCGGTACGAGCGAGGCCGGCGCGGCCTGCGGCGAGCAGGACGGCGTCGTCCTGCGGGGTGTGCACCCGGCTGCAGAGCACGTCGCGCAGGTGGCGCTGGAGCGGGTGCTGACGGGTGAGTCCGTGGTTGCCGACCAGGGCGACGGCCTGCTGGACGGCCTCCACGGCGGCGCGGGTGCCGAGCACCTTGGCGCCGGCCGACTCCTCGGCGGCGCCCGGTTCTCCGGCGTCGACGGCGGCGGCGAGCGCGGCGGTGAGGCGTTCGGCGCCGGCGAGGGCGGTGTCGATCTCGCCGACGGCGCTCTGGAAGCGCGGCAGGGTGGCGAGAGGTACGCCGAGGGCGCTGGGGGTGCGCTCGTGCAGGAAGCCGATGAGCCAGGCGCGGGCGGCCCGGCCGACGCCGAGGTAGAGGGCGGTCAGCCCGAGGGCGTTCCAGGCGCCGGCGACGGCGTCGCGGCCGCCCTCGGCACCGGGCGGGCCCAGGTGTGTGACCCGGTCGAGCGACACCGGGACGGCGTCCAACAGCACGTCGTCGCTGCGGCTGGCCCGCAGCCCGAGGTGGTCCCAGGTGGGTTCGACGGTGATGCCGGGGCTGTCCGCGCGGACGAGGAAGGAGCCGACCCTGGGTTCGGGCTCGTCGGTGCGGGCCCAGACCAGCATCCAACGCAGTGCTTCGGCGCCGGTCGACCAGATCTTGCGGCCGGTCAGCTCCCAGCGGTCGCCGCGGCGCCGGGCGACGGTGGCGGGCAGCCCGCCGCGGACGGGACTGCCGAGGTCGGGCTCGACGCGCAGCGCGTTGACCAGGACAGGCCGCCGGGCGGACTCGTCGAGCAGGTCGGCGAGCGCGTCGGCCGGCCAGTGCGGACGGCGCGCCTGTGCCGCATGGACGAACAGGGTCATCGCGGTGACCAGCGCGACCGCCGGGTCACCCGCTCCGAGGGCGCGCAGGATGCGGACGGTGTCGGCCAGCCCGGCGCCCGGACCGCCGTGCCGCTCGGCCACGGTGGCCGTCAACAGCCCTGCCCGGTGGACGAGTTCGAAGTCAAGGGAGGGGAAACTACCGTCGCGGTCGTGCTCGGCGGCGCACCCGGCGAGGGCGGCGGTGAGCTCGGGCAGCCGGTCGAGGTCGGGCGGCGGGAGGGTGGTCGGTGCGGCGGGGGCGGTGGTCATCGAGGAATCTCCCGGGCAGGGGCGGACGCCGCCGGGACGGGGACGGCGAGGGCGGGACGGAAGGGCCTGCGCTTCCTCAGCCGGCGGGCCGGGTGCGCCAGTCGGGGGCGTGGTGGCAGGCGGCGCTGTGCCCGGGGCGGACTTCGGTCGCGGCGGGGCGGGGCGCGCAGTCGGCGTCCGCGAACGGGCAGCGGTGGGCAAAGGCGCAGCCGGAGGAGGCCTGCGGGCGGGCGGCGGGGG
>NZ_JBEYFP010000787.1:0-2652 GCF_040634455.1 Kitasatospora sp. NPDC007106 | reverse complement strand
GGCGGATCCACCCGGCCGGATCCGCCCGCCCCGCCCGCCGTGCGCCTCCCGGCGCCCCGACAGCCCGGCGGCCCGTGCCTCCTTGACGACGGCGGGCGCCGTCCACCATGGTGTGGACCACTCCCTTGCACCGCAGCCCATCGGAACTCCTGACTCGGAGACGGCATGCGTGCACCCACTCGTCCGACCCGTCGGCCCCGTCCGACCCGCCGGCCCGGCCGCCACGGCCTGCCCGCCGGCCTCGCTGCCGCGGCACTCGCACTGGCCGGCGCCACCCTCGGACCGGCCCCCTCGGCGACGGCGGCGCTGCCGGACGTCCAACTGATCGTCAACGGGGGCTTCGACTCGTACCCGTGGATCTGGGACTGCGAGCCGACCACCTCGCACAGCACCGTCCCGCACGAGCACTACGTCTCGGGCCGGCCGACCGCCGACAGCTACGCGGGCTGCACCCAGCGGGTCCGGGTACAGCCGAACTCCAGCTACACGCTGACCGCCTCGGTGCGCGGCCCGTACGTGTTCGTCGGGGCGTCCGGCAGCGGCGCGGAGACCGTCGCCACGTGGTCGGACCGGAGCGACTGGAACGGACTGTCGGTGCGCGTGACCACGGGGGCGGACACCACCGAGCTGACCGTGTTCGTCCACGGCTGGTACGGGCAGGGGCCCTACGACGTGCGGTGGATGTCCTTCACCGGGCCCGGCGTCGTCCCGAACCCGTGCGGCGGGTCCGGGACGGTCCCGCAGACCCCGAGCGGCGGCCCGGCCTCCCCCTCGCCGTCCCCCAGCTGCATGCGCACCTACCTGCCCTGACGGCCCGTCGGCTGCCCGTCCCGGGCGGAGCGGGCGCCCGCGGACCGCTCAGCGGGACATCGCGCGGGCGAGGGCGGTCATGGCGGTGCGGGTCTTGGACTCCGGGCGGTCGGAGACGCGCAGGCCGCGGTCCCGCAGCGTCCGGACGAGCAGCTCCTGCGCGGCGGAGGCCTCCGCGGGGCCGGTGCGGACGGAGAGTTCGAGGAAGCTGAGCCCCTGGTCGGCGACCGTCCAGAGTTCGGCGGTGACCGGGTGGATCAGGTCCCGCAGCGAGGGCTTCCACTGGACGGAGTCGATCGGGCCGAGCGCCACCAGGTCCTTCAGCCGGTCGCAGCCGAAGCCCGCGCGGTCGAGCAGGTCGCGCTGCTCGTCGGTCAGTTCGGGCTGGCCGGACTGCCCGTCGTCGGTGGTCGGCCGGCCGTAGTCCCCGTCCGCCTTCAGCGAGGCGGCCCAGACGCGGTTGCGGCCGGTCCAGTCCTCCTCGATCTTGAACTCCCACTCCTCCTGTTCCTGCGGCGTCCGCCAACCGGCGGGGAGCCGGTCGGGGTCGCAGGGGCGGAGCTTCACCGTCAGATCGTCCTTGTCCGACTTCTTGGTCTTCCGCAGACGGATCACCAGGCCGTCGTCCAGCAGCGGCAACTCGACGCCGCCGTTGCTGCGGCGCGGACTGTCCCAGAAGTGGACGGTGCGGTGCCTCCCGTCCTCGGGGTCCAGCTCCAGCGTCCCGCAGGCCTCCGCGGTCGCCTCGCCGGACACGGTGACCTTGATCTCGACGTCCGCGTTCTCGACAGTGTGCGCCATGCGTCCCTTATCGCGTCCGGACCGCGGCCGCGCAACCACCGCCACCACGGATTGCGGACGTGCCACACGATCGGGCGGAGGGTGCGCGGCCGGCCGGGTGAAGGAACCGCCGGGCCGCTCCGGCCCGCGGAGGCCGAACGGGCGGACCGACGGAGTCCCCGCGATCCGGAACGCCACGGCGCCGGAGGCCGTCCTACCTGGCAGGCCGCCGGACCGGCGGCCGTCGGACACCATCGGCCGCGCGGCGCCCGCGCGGTCCCACGGGGGCATGCATGGATCTCTCCTTCGGGCTTCGACCGGAGCCGTACGACCTCGGGCCCGATCCCGACCTCGCGACGTGGCTCGCCGAACTGGGGGCGTCGCGGCACCGCGTCGTCCACCTCGGGCCCGACGACGGCCGCAGCCACGGGCAGCTCTGCTGGGACGTGCTGGAGCCCACCGGCCTGCTCGCGGTGCACTGCCGGGACTGCCGGCACGGCCACGGCGGGCCCCGCGACCCCGCGCGGATGGACGCGGCCCTCAAAATCGGGATCCCGCCCGGGGAGATCGTCCCGTGGACCGCGGCCACGCTCCTGCGCGACCTCGTGTACCGCACCGGCGAAGGCGGCCTGCGGCCCGTCGCGGAGGCGGTCGCCCGGGGTCTCGTCGACCTGCTCGGGCCCGGCGCCGACTGGCGGGCCAACGGCTACGCCGCCTACCGGGAGGGCGCCACGGGCAACGTCCACTGGGCGCCGGTCAGCGAGGCCACCTTCGACGCGGCCGTCGTCGGCATCGGCAACGGCCACGCGGTGGTGGTCGTCGCCACCGGCGAGGACTGACGACCGCCCCCGGCCGACCGGTCCGGCTCCCGGTCCGGCTCCCGGTCAGGGCCCGGGCTGCCGCGGCGCACCCGTGACGCCGGTCAGTGGGCGGCGTCGAGCCTGGCCCGCTGGTCGGCCGTCAGGGTGAGGTCGAGGGCGGCCAGGCTCTCGTCCAGCTGGGCCACCGAGGAGGCACCGACCAGCGGGACGACCGGGACCTCGCCGCCGATCAGCCAGGCCA
>NZ_JBEYFP010000786.1:0-2654 GCF_040634455.1 Kitasatospora sp. NPDC007106 | reverse complement strand
AGGCGCTGGACGAGCTCTGCTTCATGCTCGGCCCGGTGCTGGCCGTCCTGCTCTGCCGGGCGTTCACCCCTCTGCGAGCCGTACTCGCGCATCGACCACTGGTTGTCGACCACGTGGTACAGGTACACCTCGCGGGGGCGGCCGTCCTTGGTGCCCTTGACCCAGGTGCCGGCGCAGGTCTTGCCGTGCATCCGCTCGCCGAGGTCGGCGGGGTTGGGCAGGACGGCGGCGACCACGTCGCGGGGGGAGACCTTCGCCGGGCCGAGGTCGCTGCCCACGGCGACCGGCGCGGTGCTGTCCAGGCCGAGCGCGTGCAGCGTCTTCAGCTTGTCGATGAAGTCGTCGCCGAGGCCGTACTTGAAGGTGACCCGCCTGGCGTCGACCCAGCGCGGCACCAGCAGCACCTCCTCGTGCTCGACGTTGACGCACTCCACCGGGCCGATGCCCTCCGGGAAGTCGAACACCTCGGGCTCGCTGAACGGCGCGGTGGTGAACCAGCCGCGGTCGGCCTCGTACACCACCGGCGGGTTGAGGCACTCCTCGATGGTCGTCCAGATGCTGAAGGACGGGGCGAAGTCGTAGCCCTCGACGGTGAGGTTGGCGCCGTCGCGGATGCCGATCTCCTCGATCTCGTCGAAGAGCTCGTCCGCGGCGTGGCGGGCGAAGACGTCGGAGAGCCCGGGCTCCACGCCCATGCCGACCAGGGCCAGCCGGCCGGCCTTCTCCCACTGCTCGGCGCGTTCGAACTGGGCGTCGCCGAGCTTGACCCCGCACAGCTCGTACGGCCGCTCGGGGTGCGGGTGCGACAGCGACATCGCCATGTCGACGTAGTGGGCGCCCGCCGCGAGGGCCGCTTCGAACAGCGGCATCACGAAGCGCGGGTCGGTGGCGTTCAGCAGGACGTCGCAGTCGTGCTCGGCCAGCAGCGCCCGGACGGCGGCCCCGTCGGAGGCGTCCACCTGCCGGGCGCTGAACCTGCCGGCGGCCTCGCCGAGCGCGGCGACCGCGGCCTCGGCCCGGGCGGGGTCGTAGTCGGCGACGACCATGTGGTCGAAGAACGGGCGGCGGGCCGCGATCCGGGTGACGGCCGTGCCCACGCCGCCGGCTCCCACAAGCAGTACTCGCATGGCAGAACTCTTCCTTCCCTGGCGGGTTCCCGCCTGTCGGAAGGAAACTCCGGCCGGCCGTGCAAGGTCAATGGCGTTGGCATAAGCTCGGCGGCGCAGCCGTCCGAGGGGAGCAGTGCCGTGCCGAAGCAGGTCGTGCCCGAGTCGCAGCGCCGCAGGCGGCGCCCGACCAAGCAGGGCGCCCTCCTGTCGGAGGAACTCATCGTGCGGACCGCCCTGCGGATGCTGCACGAGCACGGCGGCAGCGGCCTCACCGCCCGCCGCCTGGGCCTCGCCCTCGGCTGCGACCCGAGCGCCCTCTACCGCTACTTCCGCGGCATGGACGCCCTGACCCTCGCCATCGGCGACGAACTGATCGGCCGCGCCCTGGCCGGCTGGCGGGTCGGCGGCCGCTGGCGGGACGACCTGCGCGCACTCGGCCTGCGCATCCACCGGTCCTACCTCGACCACCCGCAGGCCGCCGCACTCACCGCCAGCCGGGTCACCGGCCGGGACCGCGAGATCGCCGCCGACGAGACGATCCTCGGCATCCTGCGCACCGCAGGCTTCCCCGACCCGGTGGCCGTCCGCGTCTACCACGCCTTCATCGACCAGGCCCTCGCCTTCGCCGCCCTGGACGCCGCCTCGCTCGCCCTCCCCGCCGAGGCCCGCACGGCCGACGAACGCATGTGGGAGTCCACCTACGCCCGCCTCCCCGCCGACACCCACCCCCACATCGCCGCCACCGCCGACCTCCTCGCCGCCCGCATGACCGACAGCGCCTACCCGGTCGCCCTGGACATGCTCCTCGACAGCGCCGAACGCCAACTCGGCGAAAGCATCTGACGGAGTGCCAGGATGGTGGGCATGCACTCGGTACACGTCGCCCACACCGCCGATCTGGACGCCGGAACCCTGGCGGCCGCCCGCGGACTGCTCGACGAGGTGTTCGCGCCGGACATGACGGACGAGGACTGGGAGCACTGCCTCGGCGGGCTGCACACGCTGGTGCGGGACGGCGCGGAACTCGTCGGCCACGCCGCGATCGTCCAGCGACGGCTGCTGCACGGCGGGCGGGCGCTGCGGACGGGTTACATCGAGGGCGTGGCCGTCCGCGCGGACCGGCAGCGGGACGGCATCGGCTCCGCGATGCTGGCCGAGCTCGTCCGGATCGCCCGCGGCGCCTACGACCTGGCGGCCCTCGGCAGCACCGACAGCGCCGTCCCGTTCTACACCGCCCACGGCTGGCAGCCCTGGCGGGGCCGTACCTACGCCCTCACCCCGGACGGCATCCGGCGCACCGCCGAGGAGGACGACGGCATCTACGTCCTGCCGCTCGCCGTGCCGGTCGACGTCACGGGTGAACTGGTCGCCGACTGGCGCGAGGGCGACGTCTGGTGACGCACCGCCACGCCTCGGCCGTCACCGGTCCCCCGCATGCGGGGGGGGGGTGTGTACCGCAGCGGCGTGGGGTTCCCGCCGTCCGGCCGGGGCGCCGGCTGCTGCACGGTCGTCTACGACGCGGACGGCTGCCCGGCAGGGCTGTGC
>NZ_JBEYFP010000785.1:0-2657 GCF_040634455.1 Kitasatospora sp. NPDC007106 | reverse complement strand
CGTCTCCGGCACCGGCCGCTACGTGCGGATGTACGGCACCCAGCGCGGCACCGGATACGGCTACTCGCTCTGGGAGTTCCAGGTCCGCACCGGCGGCGGCAGCACCCCGCCGACCGAGCCGCCCACCACCCCGCCGACCACGCCGCCCGGCAACTGGACCACCGTCTTCAACGAGGACTTCAACGGCGGCGCCGGCACCGCGCCCAACGGCAACGACTGGATCACCGACACCGGCACCGCGTACCCCGGCGGCCCGGCCAACTGGGGCACCGGCGAGGTGCAGACGGCCACCGGCGCCCCGGCCAACGTGGGCCTGAACGGCAGCGGTGCGCTCAACCTGACCGCCCTGAAGAACGGTTCGGCCTGGACGTCCGGCCGGGTCGAGTCCAAGCGCACCGACTTCGCCGCCCCGGCCGGCGGCCAGCTGCAGATCTCCGCCACCGTCAAGCAGCCGGACGTGGCCAACGGCCTCGGCTACTGGCCGTCGTTCCGGGCGATGGGCGCCGCCAACCGCGGCAACTCCACCGTCTGGCCCGGCGCGGGCGAGAGCGACATCCTGGAGAACGTCAACGGCCGCAGCCAGCTCTCCACCACCCTGCACTGCGGCACCGCCCCCGGCGGCAACTGCAACGAGTACAACGGCATGACCAGCGGCCTGGCCTCCTGCACCGGCTGCCAGACCGGCTACCACACCTACTCCCAGATCATCGACCGCACCACCTCGGACGAGCAGATCCGCTGGTACCTCGACGGCCGCCAGGTCTGGCAGGTCAACGAGTCGCAGGTCGGCGTCGCCACCTGGGACGCGGCCGTGCACCACGGCTTCTACCTGGTGTTCAACCTCGGCATCGGCGGCGGCTTCCCCGACGCGGTCTGCAACTGCACCACCCCGACCGACGCCACCACCTCCGGCGGCACCCTGAGCATCGACAAGGTCGCCGTCCAGGTCGCCACCGGCCCCGCCCCGGCCCCGCTCACCGACCCGGCCGTGCCCACCGCGCCGTCCACCGTCAAGGTGACCGGCTCGCAGGGCAACTGGCAGCTGCAGGTGGACGGCCGGCCGTACCAGCTCAAGGGCGTCACCTGGGGCCCGGCCAACTCCACCGCCGAGGCGCACATCCGCGAGCTCAAGGCGATGGGCGTCAACACCCTGCGCACCTGGGGCACCGACGCCGGCAGCAAGCCGCTGCTCGACACCGCCGCCGCGCACGGCCTCAAGGTGGTCAACGGCTTCTGGCTGAACCAGGGCGCCGACTACGTCAACGACACCGCCTACATGGACTCCACGCTCGACCAGATCAAGCAGTGGGTGACCACCTACAGGAACCACCCCGGCGTGCTGCTCTGGGACGTCGGCAACGAGGTCATCCTCACCACCCAGGACCACGCCTACAACGGCACCACCGTCGAGCAGCAGCGCGTCGCCTACGCCAAGTACGTCGAGCGGGTCACCCAGGCGATCCACGCCATCGACCCCAACCACCCGGTGACCTCCACCGACGCGTACACCGCCGCGTGGAAGTACTACAAGGACTACTCACCCAGCCTCGACCTGCTCGCGGTGAACTCCTACGGTGCGGTCTGCAACGTCAAGAACGACTGGATCAGCGGCGGTTACACCAAGCCGTACATCATCACCGAGTCCGGCGAGGACGGCGAGTGGGAGGTGCCCAACGACGCCAACGGCGTGCCGCTGGAGCCCACCGACGTCAAGAAGCGCGACGCCTACCTCTCCAACTGGGGCTGCATCACCGGCCACACCGGTGTGTCGCTCGGTGCGACGGTCTTCCACTACGGCACCGAGAACGACTTCGGCGGCGTCTGGTACAACACCGTGCCCGCCGGCTGGCGGCGGCTCGCCTTCTACTCGGTCGCCAAGAACTACGGCGGGAACGCCGGCGGCAACACCCCGCCGGTCATCTCGGACCTGTCGCTGAGCAACACCGCGACCGTCCCGGCCGGCGGCACCTTCGACATCACCGCCGCCACCACCGACCCCGACGGCGACCTGATCCGCTACAACCTCTACTACTGCGCCAAGTACGCGGGCGGCGGCACCGGCTTCAGCCAGGTCGCCTTCACCCAGACCGGCGACGGCCGCTTCACCGCGGTCGCCCCGAAGAGCCTCGGCGTCTACAAGGTCTACGTCTACGCCTACGACGGCCACGGCAACGTCGGTATCGAGACCAAGTCCTTCCGGGTGGTCGCGTCCACCCCGAGCGGCACGAACATCGCGCTCGGCCGGCCCGCCACCGCCTCCACCTTCCAGGCCCAGGGCAACGGCGCGCCGTACCCGGCGTCCAACGCCACCGACGGCAACTGGAACACCCGCTGGGCCAGCGAGTGGGCCGACCCGCAGTGGATCCAGGTCGACCTGGGCGCGGTGAAGTCCTTCAAGCACGTCCAGCTGGGCTGGGAGGGCGCCTACGGCAAGGCCTTCCAGATCCAGACCTCGACCGACGGCACCAACTGGACGACCGCCTGGGCGACGACGAGCGGCACCGGCGGCGTCGACGACGTCGACGTGAACGGCAGCGGCCGCTACGTGCGGGTGAACATCACCCAGCGCGGCACCGCCTACGGCGACTCGCTGTACGAGTTCGGCGTCTACGCCTGACCCGGAGCCCCGGCCCGGCCTCCCCGGGCCGGGTCGCGGA
>NZ_JBEYFP010000784.1:0-2662 GCF_040634455.1 Kitasatospora sp. NPDC007106 | reverse complement strand
CCCACACCGCCGTGCTCGCCCAGAGCCGCCCCGGCCCCGAACCGCTGCCGGCCGCCCCGGTGGGCGACGGCAAACGGATCGACCTGCCACTGGCCGCACCCGACCTCCGGGCCGGCACCCGGACCCGGCACGCGGCCGTCCGCGGCTTCAACGGCGACCCGATGCCGCCCGGCGCGCTGGCCACCGTCCTCACCGCCTACGGACAGCAGGCCCGCTGGGACCTGCCGGACCACCTGGTCGAGTTCTACTGCGTCGTCGCCGACGTGACCGGAATCCCGTCCGGGGCCTACCGCTACCACCCCGACGAGCACCGGCTGGAGGCCGTCGCCGACGGCGACCCCCGGCAGCGGCTGCGCGAAGCCGCCCTGGCCGCACTCACCCAGCAGGGCGCGCGTACGGCGAACCTGTGGCTGCTGCCGGTCGGCGACGCGGAGGCCGCCGAGGCCCGGTTCGGCGCCCGCTGGTACCGGCTGCAACAGGCCGCCGCCGGCGCCGCACTGCACCGCGCCTGCCTCGCCGCCGCCGCCGTCGGCGTGGCGAGCCGGATCCAGAACGACGTGCTCACGCACCGGCTGGACGAGTGGTTCGGCCTGCAAGGACGCAGGCGGAGCCTGCTGATGGCCCAGCTCGGCACCGAGCACCCGGCCGGGCTGCGCCCCGAGTTCCGGCTGACGTGGTGAGGGGGAGGCACACGTGAGCGAGACCGTACTCGGCACCGGCCTGCTGGCCGGGGCGATCGCCGGACGGCCACCGTCCCTGCTGGTGGTCGCGCACGACACCTGGCACACCGGCGACTGGGCCGCCGCCCACGACCGGGGCGAGGACTGGGTGCCGGTGTGGACCGAACTCGACAAGGCCGTGATCGGCCCCGTCGTCCGGCCCGGCGAGCCCGGCTGCGCCTGGTGCGTGCAGACCTGGCGGTCCGCCGCGCCCCGCCGCGACCGGTGGACGGCCGAACTGCGCCAGGACGGGCGGATCGCGCAGCGGCCCTCGCCCTGGCTGTCCAGCTGCGCCGCCGAGACCGTCCGAGAGCTGCTGCACACCGGCGCGGCCGCGGACTGCTGCTGGTACGTCGGCCTGCGCGACCTCTCCCTCGCCCGGCACCCGTTCCTGCCCGACCCGCTGTGCCGGGTCTGCGGGACGCTGCCGGAGGACACCGCCGTCCTGGCCGCGATCGACCTGCGGCCGCGGCCCAAGCCGCGGCCGGGCGCCACCAGGGTCCGCGACCTGCACGAGGCCGAGCTGACAGCCCTGTACGTGGACGCCGAAACCGGCGTGGTCGCCCCGCCGAACGGCATGCGGGACGCCCGGTTCCCGCTGGCCGAGGCCGTGCTCACCGAGTACGGCCACCGCGGCGAGGCCGGCTGGGGGCGCGGACGCGACTACGCCACCTGCCGGACCACCGCGATCGCCGAGGCCCTGGAACGCCTCGGCGGCCAGTGGCCCTGGGGCAAGCGGACCAGCGTGCGCGGCAGCTGGGCCGACCTCGCGGACGACGCCCTCGACCCGCGCTCGTTCGGCCTGTTCCCGCCCGGCCGCCACCCCGACCCGGACGGCCGCTACCAGCCGTTCACCGAGGACGCGGTGGTGTCCTGGGTGTGGGGGTACTCCTTCGGCCTCGCCCGGCCGGTGCTCGTCCCGGAGAGCCACGCCTACTACCGCACGGACTTCCAGCCGGGCGCCGCGGCGGACAAGCCGTTCACCTTCGAGATCTCCAACGGCTGCGCGCTCGGCGGCTGCCCCGAGGAGGCGATCCTGCACGGCATCCTGGAGGTCGTCGAACGCGACGCCTTCCTGATGACCTGGTACGCCCGGATGCCGGTGCCCGAGGTCGACCTGGCCCGCGCACCCGACCCGCGGATCCGGCTGGTCGTCGAACGCCTGGAGCGGACCGGCTACCGGGTACGGGCCTTCGACACCACCCTGGCCGAGGCGATCCCCGCGTTCTGGGTGCTGGCCCGGGACACCGAGGGCGACCCCGCACGCCCGCAGGTCATCTGCACCAGTGGATCGGCCCTCGACCCGGCCGCCGCCGTGCTCAGCGCCCTCGGCGAGCTCGCACCCATCGTCGAGCAGGAGCTGCGCCGCTACCCCGCCGAGGCCGAGCGGGCCCGGCGGATGGCGGCCGACCCCGACCTGGTGCGCGTGATGACCGACCACGCACTGTGCAGCGCGACCCCGGAGGCGCTCGACCGCTTCGACTTCCTGCTCTCCGGCCCGGACCGCACCGTCGGCTGGGACCGCGTCGGCCGCGGCCCCTGGCCGCACCACGCCGACCTGCGGGACGACCTGACGGAGGCCGTCGGCCGGATGCGGGCCGGCGGCATGGACGTGGTGGTCGTCGACCAGACCTCGCCGCTGCACCGGGCCGCCGGACTGCACTGCGTGAAGGTCCTCGCCCCCGGCGCACTGCCGATGACCTTCGGCCACCGCAACCGGCGGACCACCGGCCTGCCCCGGCTGCGCGAGGTGCCGCACCGGCTCGGCCACGCGCCGCGCCCGCTCACCGACGCCGACCTCAACCCCCACCCCCACCCATTCCCATGAGCAGCCGTCACCCCGTCGTCGCCGCCACCTTCGCCGTCCGGGTCGCCGGCCTGGCGGCCACCGTCACCGAGCAACTGGCCGACCGGCCGCTGCGCGACGCGCTGCTGGCGACCGC
>NZ_JBEYFP010000783.1:0-2662 GCF_040634455.1 Kitasatospora sp. NPDC007106 | reverse complement strand
GCGGGCACCAGGGCGGTGAGCAGCCGGCGCCGGGTGGCGGCGCCCAGCGAGCGCAGCTCGTCCCGGGCGACCGCCGCGTCGGCGACCTTCAGCCCGAGCAGCGCCCGGGTGTCGGCGGGCAGGAAGTTGCGCTCCCACTTCTCGACCTGCGGCAGGCCGGCCACCACCAGGGCGGCCATGGTGCCGGTGACACCGGTGAGTTCGGCGAACCGCTCGGCGGCCTCCGGGAACCACGGGGCGGGCTCGCGGTCCGCGGCGTACGCCAGCAGCGCGGCCGCCCGGTCGTTCCCGGCGTCCTCCAGCGGTTCGCAGGAGAGCAGGGTGTACGGCGCCGGCGCCTCGAAGCGGCCGGACGGGTCGTGGAAGAGCACGGTCGACTCGGTGTCGCCGTTGGCCGCCACGTCGCCGTCGACGAACAGCAGGAACGCGCCGCCGCCGAGCGGCAGCAGCATGTCGCGGTCGCCGTTGCGGGTCGAGCCGTCGCGGTCGGCCAGGTGGACGGCCCCGACGTGCAGCCTGGCGGTGCGCCAGTGCGCCGTCCCCGCCGGGTCGGTGAGGCCCACCCCGGACAGCACCTCGAACAGGCCGCGCAGTGCCGCGCGGTCCTCGGGGGTGCTGGTGGCGGACACCGCGCGCAGCGCGGTCGCCGCGGTCAGCCGGGGCAGCTGCTCCCAGTCCACCCGCACGTACGGGGTCTCCGTGGCGTCCAGGTGCACCGTGCCCGGGGCCGCGGCCTCGGCCTCGGGGGAGGCCGCCCGGGCCAGGAAGCGCACCTGCTCGGCGGTGTAGCGGCTCTGCTGGGTGTTGTACCAGTTGGACGCCATGCCGAGGCCGCTGAGCGCCGTCTGCAGCTCCTGGTCGCCGGGGCCGGGGGCCTCCTCGACCGGGGCGGCGCCGCCGGAGAGCTCCAGCTCCAGGCGCTCGGCGACGGCGGTGAGCCGCTGCTGCGGGGCGGCGGCGTAGCGCAGCAGTCCGGCGATGCCGGCCAGCAGCCGCTCGTCGGTGACCTCCGGCAGGATCGCGCGGATCGCGGCGGTGAACTCCGCGGGGCGCTGCGGGTCGTCCTCGGCGGCGGCCTTGAGCAGGGCGGCGGCCGTGCCGTCGTCGAGCCGGCGCAGCGCGGCGGAGCCCTGCGGGTCGCGCGGCTGCAGGTAGTGCCAGTAGCGCAGCGGCGGCAGGATCAGGGTGCCCTCGGCGAACACGCCGGGGACGTCGTCGGTGCGGACGGTGGCCGTGGTGGCGCCGTCCGCGTCGACCAGCCGGACGCCGTAGGTGCCGTCCCGGACGACGGCCTGCGGCCGGTCGGCGCCGGGGAACTGCACCAGGCGCAGCGGGCAGCCCCGGCTCGGCGGCATGGTGATGCCGCGTCCGGCGAGGTCCTCGCCGCGGTGCGAGCCGTCGGGCAGGGTGAGGGTGCGCCAGCCGAGCAGGCCGTCCACCGGCGCGCCGGAGGGCGTGGTGTCGCCGGTCGGCGCGGGCATCACCCAGCCGCCGCAGGCCTTGCTGCCCGCCGGGGCGTCCCGCAGGGCGTCGGCGAGGAAGGCGGGGTCGGCGGCCCGGCCGACGGTGTCGGTCGCCGGGTCGTACTCGTGCCAGGTGTACGCGGCGTCGCCGCCCGGGTCGGCCCACACCCAGAAGGTGCGGCCGTCGCCGATGATCCGGCGCTCGCCGGGCAGCGCGGTGTCCCCGGCGTGCACGGTGCCCTTGCCGCCGGTGCGGCCGCCGCCGTCGAGCGGCAGGCTGTGGCTGTTCAGTGAGCCCAGCCAGTAGGTGCGGGTGCCGCGCCGGGAGGTGTTCTCGGGCATGGTGAACACGCGGTCCGCGGCGGTGTGCCAGTAGCCGAGGAAGCGGCGGTTGTTGGCCTGCGACTGCCAGTGGACGAGCAGCGAGCCGTCCACGTAGTGGAAGCCGGTCTCGGAGGAGTCCCCGGCGGGGATCCGCAGGTCGTGGCGGAGCACGGTGCCGTCGGCGCCGAGCACCCGGGCCTGCGAGGGACCGGCCGCGATCAGGTGCGGCCAGGCGTCGGCGACGACGATGTCGTCGACGTCCTTGCGGGCGACGAGCTCCGCGGCGGCCTCGTCCCAGGCGGGCCAGCCCAGCTCGTCGATCACGCCGGCGCGCAGCGAACGGGCGACCACCGCCGACAGGTCGGTGGAGGCCGCGGCGCGGACCTCCTCCTCCGCCAGCACCAGCACCTCGCCCGGCAGCCAGCCGAGCTTCTGGAAGGCGTTCGGCAGGTCGGGCAGGCCGGCGGCGCGGGGCTGCCGGGCGACGCCGGCCATCCACTCGGCGAGCATCGGCCGCCCGCCCGGCGAGCTCGCCAGCAGGGCGAAGGCACGCCGTCCGTCGACGTCGTTGTTGATCCGGTCGGCGCCGTTGCGGAACGCCGGCCGGAAGCGCGGGTCGGCCTCCAGCGCGGTCAGGTCGCGCTGCTCGTCCTCCTGCGCCCAGACGTCCAGCCGCAGCGCGGTGTGCTCGGCCGGGTCGGCGACCGGCACGCCGAGGGCGAGCAGGGTGTCCAGCAGGTTGACGTTGGTCTCGGGGACGTTGACCGCGGTGCCGGCCGCCCGGTTGCCTTCCACGCTACTCCGTCGTACCCTCCCGGGCGGCCCACCGCGGGAGTAGCCTCGAAGGCATCCAGGGCATCACGCATCCCGCTCCC